>NZ_JAYMZR010000133.1:7814-15321 GCF_035828615.1 Streptomyces sp. H27-D2
GCGGAGGGCTGTGGGGGCGACGGCTGCTTGAGCGGGGGGCGGGTGGGGTGCGGGGTGCGCGCGGCCGTCGCTCGGCGCAGGGGAGCGTGCGCCGGCCGCGCGCGGGGGGCGTCGCCCGGCCCCCGCCGGCTTCTCAGGCTGCGAGCCTCGCTTCGTACGACCGCGACCTCATCCGTGAGGTCGTCAGCGAGGTCGCTCGCGAGGCCCTCCGCGCCCGGGTGCGCCGAGTGCTCAGCTCTCCGATGTACGTGACCGGGTTGTCATCATCGCTCGGGGCGACGACGCGCACGGAGCTGAGGCTGCGCGCCGAGTTGACGGCGTTGACGGCGTTGACCGAGGTGGCGGGGGTGGCCCGGGTGGGGGCGGCGCGGGTCTTGGCCGATCGCGCCTGCGCGAGGCGGGCCAGCTCGCCCTGGCTCAAGGCGAGGAGATCGCCCAGCCCGAGGCCGAGGGCGTGGGCGGCGGCCGCGAGGACTTCGGAGGAAGCCTCCTTGCGTCCGCGCTCCAGCTCGGAGAGATACGGCATCGAGATCACGGCCGCGTCGGCCACATCCCGGAGCGTGCGTTCCTGGGCGAGGCGTTCGCGGCGCAGGACGTCACCGACGATGTGCCGCCAAAGGGGCTCTCTGGCCGCGGGTTTCGGGGCCGGCGCAGCAGCCGCTGCAACCGGGCGCAGGGGAATGACGCGGGCTTGGTTCGGCGCGTGGCTGCTCACCCCTCAAGGGTAGGAGCGTTGCGCCCGGTGGGGAGGGAGCGGTGTTCTGCCCTTGGCGAATTCGCGAGGCGGGGTGCGGGTGTCCGGGGAGCGGCGAGGCCCGCCGGAGTCCGTTGCGCGCGCTCCGCAGAGCAACGGAGTTGCGCTGCGGCGGGGTTGGTGCGGCAGCCATCGGGAGTCGACGTCTGCGGCGGGAAGGCTGGCCGGCGGCCGTGGGCGTCGAGCCGAGGTCGGCCCGGTCCTGCGCCGGGCCGGCCGGGGCCAACACCAAGCCGGCCGACCCCAGCCCCCCAAACCCCGCCCCCTACCGCACCCCCGGGTCGTACTTCGCCAGTGAAGCCTGGACCGCCCGCGCGTGCGGCCCCTCCCACCACGGGACCGTTTCCACCAGCACCGGCTTGGTGCCGGAGGCGAGCACCAGGGCCCGGCCGGGGGGCATCGAGCCGAGGTCGGAGACCTGGAGGACCCGCTCCCGGCGGCTGGACTGGTTCACACTGCGGTTGCCCGACCAGCCGCCGAATTCCGCTTCGCGGGTCGTCTGGTAGTCCGTCAGCTCGAACTCGCCCGCCAGCTCCGAGAGATCACCGAGGAACTTGGTGTCGGAGACACCGCCGCCGTAGACCCGTACGTTCGCCGCGGACCACAGCTTCTCCATGCCGCGCTCGCCCCACACCTCGATGCCCTGGGCCCAGGACTGGAGGATGGTCATCAAGATGATGCCGCGCGAGCCGTAGTGCGAGTAGAGGTCGGGCAGGTTGCGCCAGCGGCAGACGTTGGCGGCCTCGTCCAGTACGCCGACCAGCGGCAGCGGCAGCCGGCCGCCGCGCTGGGTGGTGGCGTACTCCTCGGCGGCCTCGACCACCGCGACGGTCAGTGCGGTCACCAGCGGCCCGGCGGAGTCGCGGCCCTCGCGGGAGAGGGAGAACAGCGTGGCGGCGGCCCGTACGAAGGCGTGCGGGTCGAACTCGGGCAGCGGCTCGCCGGGAGCGGGCGTCACCCAGCGGTTGACCTCGGGGTTCACCAGGCAGGACGCCATCTGCTGCGCGACGCCGTAGATGCCGCTGCGCTGCTTGTCCGGCGCGTTGAGCACGCCGTAGACGCCGTCGGCGGGCATGACGTGTCCGGCGCCGCGCAGGATGCGCTCGGCCGTGTCGTCCTTCGGGTTGGACAGCCAGGTGTAGATCTGGGTGATCGGCAGGCCGCCGGTGGCCGCCGCCAGCAGCAGGTTGGCCAGCAGGTCCTGGCCGGCCGGGTCGAAGAAGGCGTCGGTCGAGGCCGACGCGTCGCGGGAGCCGGACGCGAAGTGGTCGGCCATCTTGCGGGCCTTGGCGACGTCGGTGACGTACGAGAGCGGATTCCACCACCAGCTCGGCGACTCCTGGGCCACCTGCTGCGGGTCGAACACCCACACCGGGCCGCGGGCCGCGCGCGGGCCGCGTGTCGCGTCCACGATGTCCCGCTTGTTGGACGTCACGAGCACGGCGCCCGGGGCGTCGAGGATCGCGGGGATCGCCCGGCGCGTCGTCTTGCCGGTGCGCGGGCCCCAGATGTCGATGTGCATGTCCTCGAACGAGCCGTACAGCGGCTGCTTGCCCTGTACGGAACGGCCGATGAAGACTCCGGGGGAGCCGGTCTGCGCGCCGAGCCGGCTCGCGGTGGCCGCCGCGCCGTGGTGGGTGAGCTTGCCCAGCTCGCTGCCCTTGGCCAGATGCCGGGCCGCGGCGTCGACCTTGGGCTTGTTACGGAAGCGCTCGCGCACCCGGTACGCGGCGAGCCCGCAGACGCCCAGCAGCAGCGCCTCGGCGCCGGCGATCGCGTTGGCCGCGCCGCCGGGCCAGGAGTAGCCGCCCTTCACGAGCTGGATGACGAAGGAGAACGGGTCGCCGGGCGGCGCCGCCCCGTCACTGAACGAGGCGCCGGCCGCAGCGGCCAGCCACGCGGCGCTCACGCCGGCGAGCACGACCACCACGAGAATGACGATCTCGGCGGTCCAGTCGTCCTCGGCGCGTGGTTTCTTCTGCTGCTCTGCGGTCACCGCTGGGGTGTCCCTTCTGGTGTGCGGACGACCGGCTCAGACGGTCTTGGTGCGGAAGACGAAGAAGCCGTTCTCGCCGCTGACGACGGCATAGCCGTTGTCCGTGAACTCGGGGACTTCCTCGACCTTGCCGGGCAGGAGCTTCTTGGTGTCGGCGTCCAGCGCGACCGTGCCGCCTTCGTCGAGATCCGCGTAGAGGACACCATTGCCGGGCAAGGCCAGCGGCGTGATGTTCTGCTCGTCCGCCCCCTGACGCCACAGCTCCTCGCCGGTCTTCGTGTTCCAGGCGACGGCGCCTTCGCCGTATTGGATGACGGAGGTGTTGCCGTCAGGGGAGAGGACGCTGCTGTCGTCCTCACCGGAGTTGGTCCTGCTGATCGACGGACCTTCGGCGAGGCGGCGTCCGGTGCCGGCGTCGATCGTGGTGAGGATTCCGTCCAGCTCGCCGTATAGGGCCCACTCAAGGATCGCGCGATCGCCGTTCAGCGGAGAAGCGTACGAGGAGCTCGCTTCGTCCTCGGTGAACTTCTTGCGCAAGGAGTCCGGCGGAGCGAGGTCCTCGGTGCTCCACGCCTCCTTGCCGGTGAGAGTGTCGGTGGCCACTGACCAGTCGGCTCGGGGCTGGTAAGAGTGATCCTCGGAGACCGTGTATCCGAAGCCGGTCCCGATCGTCACGTCACCGTCGTCGTAGGGAAGCGTGCGGGCTTCGCCGCCGCCGATCGGGATGAGCTTGGTGTCCGTGTCCGTGTCGTCGACCACATAGCCATTGCGGACCGCCGCACTCTCGTATGTGAAATCGTCGAAGGTGGAACTGCCCAGCTTCTCGCCGGACGGCGCGTACATGGTCAGAACCGATTTGTCGGTCGCCTTCTTCAGGCCCTTCGCCTTGGTGGCGAGGTGCGTGCGGACCAGCACGGCCGGCGAGCCGTCCCGCCACTGGCCCACTTGCACGATCTGATTGGCCTCGCGGCCGACTAGGCCACTGTCCTCGACCGGCATCTTGATATCGAACGTCTTGCGCACCTTGCCGGTGGCGACGTCGTGGAGCCGGCCGACGAAATGGTCGTCGGGTCCCTGCGCGTCTATTTCCTCTTCGTCCATGCCCTCGGTGTCAACGGGAACACTCTCGACCAGTACGACGGCGTCGCCCACGGAGCAGATGGCGCCGTCCTGCTTGTCAGCCGGGAGGGAAGCGTCGCCCGCACACTGCCTCGATTGCTTGGAGTCGGTGCTCCATGCCTGCTGCTTCGCGAGGCCCGGTATCGGGGCGCCCCGGTAGGCCAGCCCCTTGGCCCCGGGAGCCTTGGCACCGGTTTTCGGTGCGTCCCCGCCGGCCTTGGAGCCGGCCTCCGAATCCCCGGACCCGCCGCATCCGGTGATGAGTCCCAGCGACAGGGCCACACCGATGACTGACGCGATACGAATCTGCTTCAACTTCCCCACTCTGCTTTCCTCATGAGCGCTTTCCTGTCGACCCCGAACCACTGGGCGGCCGTCAGGCGTCCTTCTGCTTGCCGCTTTTGCCGTCGCCCTCGACCGCGTTGGTGCCCTTCGGGATCGGCACCCGGTACACGCCGGTGATCTTGTCCTGGATGTCCCAGTTGCTGAACTCGACGTTCTTGCCGGGACGCGGGGCGTGGATGATCTTGTGGCCCTTGGGGTCCCAGACGAGGCCGACATGCTCGGAGCCACGTGCGCTCGGCCGGAAGAAGATCACGTCGCCGGGCTGCGCCTCCGACAAGGACACCTCATGGCTCTTGAGGTGCGGCTCCTGGTCGAAGGTGGTCGACCCGATGTTGATCTTTCCGTCGCTGGCCATGTAATAGGCCCACTGGGTGAAGCTGGAGCAGTCGAAGGTGGTGGGGTTCTTGCCCTGCAGGCGCGGCGCCCCCAGCACGTACGGGACACCGAGGCCGCGCTGCGCCCACCCGAGCACCGACCGGATCACCGGGTCGTCCGAGTCCGGCAGCACGCCGGTCGCGCCCGCGCCGTCGGGCGCGACGGCCGGGCTTTTGTGCTCGGCGGCGCAGGCCGCGTTCTCCGCGTCCTTGCTGTCCTTCTTGTCGGCGGCACCGGGCACACTCCCGTAGTCCGGTTTCGCCGTCACCTTGCCGTCGAGCCAGTCCGCCGGGTCGATCATTCCGGGGCCCTTGTCCTGGCCGCCGATGAACGGGTTGTCGACGCCCGGCACCCGGACCTCCCAGTGGAGGTGGGGCCCGGTCACGTTGCCGGTCGCGCCGACCGTGCCGATCTGCTGCCCGCGCTTCACGCTCTGTCCGACTGAGACCAGCATCTTCGTCTGGTGGCCGTACAGCGTCACCACGCCACCGGCGTGCTGGAGGTTGGTCTCATTGCCGTACGAGCCGCCGCCGGCCGCCTTGGTGACCTTGCCGTCGGCCGGGGCGAAGATGGGCGTGCCGCTGGGCGCCACCAGGTCCAGCCCGGTGTGGTAGCCGAGGCTCCACATGCCGCCGTTCTTGTGGTAGACCGTGCCGATCTGGTAGGTGCCCTTTTTCATCGGCCACTGCCAGTCCTTGCCGCTCACGTCGGGCTTGGCGGCCGGACGGGAGAGCGCCACGGGAGCCATGGCGGGTGTGACGGAGCGCGGGGCGGGGTCGGTGGCGGGGGCGCTGCGATCCGCGCTGCCGCGGTACGCGGCCTGCTCGGTGGAGCCGCCGTCCTTCTTCTCGCCCTTGCCGCTCTTGCCGCCGTCGAGAGGCGGAGTCGACCAGGACTTCGCCGCTGTGGCGGGGGTGCCCAGCGCCTTGCTCGGGTCCGCGTCGTTGCCGACCGGCTCGGGGATGTCCGACTGCTTGCCGAGGGTCGGGAAGCCGGGGTTCTTGTCGATGGTCTTCTTCAACTGGGCGTACCAGCGCTTGATGAGGTCCTGGTCGCCGGTGAGAGCGCCGCGGTAGCGGGCCGCCTGGGTGAGGACCACCCGCATGTAGATCGTGTTGGACTTCGTCGACCCGGAGTAGACGCGCAGTGCCTTGTCCGCGTTGGTCTCGGCCTTCTGCGCGTGCAGGTAGTTGGCGGTGGCGAACGCCGCGTCGTCGATGTTGTAGAGGTCCTTCTTGCCGTCACCGTTGCCGTCGGCGCCGTAGTCCGTCCAGGCCGGCTTGCCGAACTGCAGGATCCCCATGTAGCCGGCGCTGTTCTTGCCGCCAGGAGCGGCGGACTTGTCCTGCCCGAACTTCGTCTCCTGGTACATCTGCCCGACGATCAGGGTCCAGTCGAGGCCCTTGTACCGGGCGGCGCCGCGCATCGCGGCGAGAATCATCTTCGGCGGTATCTCGTTACGCGCCGTCTCGCTCGGCATGTAGACCTTGCCCGCGGGCATGATCGGATTCGTCGCGGCGGCCGGGCCCGTACTGCCCGCTTCGGCGTTCTCCCCGTAGTCCCCGCAGGCGGCCCCCGCAACGCCGCCGCCCATGCCTCCGACGAGGGAGGTGATCAGCACAATGATGAGGAGCCCGATGCCGGCGGCCGGCAGCAGGCCGCCACCACAGAGAATCAGTACCCACTTGGTGCTGCTGCTCTTCTTCTTGCCCCCCTCGCCGCCGCCTTGGCCGGAGACCAGCTGGGCCGCCTTTTTCGCGGTTTTGGCAGTTTTTACGGCCTTTGCCGCAGCGGCCAGTACGGCCGGAGCCACCATCGGGTACTCACTCTCCTGTCTGGTCGGAGGCGCCCACGTTGCCGAGACCGAAGAGATCGAACCCCGATACCTGCCACTGGCTGCCGCTCCGTTTGACGCTTACCAGCCAGGAGTTGGTCTCGGTGGTCTTCTTGCCGCCCTCGGTACGAGTGGAGGACACCTCCACCACGCTGGAGATCGTCTCTCCGCTGCCGCGGGCCACGTCATCCGAGATCAGCGCGTCGCGTTCGACGACCGCGCGGCCCTTCGAAGTGCACTTGGCGGCAAGACAGTTCGCCCATTCCTTGCCTGTCGGCAGGGCCGTCTCCTGCTTCATGACCGTCTCGCCCGTGGTCATTTCGAGCAGCGGCTTGACCCAGGGGCCGGCAACCGTGGAGTGGTCATAGGTGTTGACGCCGGCCATGTAGGCGGTCATGACGTCGTGGGCCTCGGCCACATCGGAGAGCGGGACGATCGGGGCGAGGCCGGCTTTTTCCTCGGCGGCGCTATCCCCTCCGGTGTCGCTGCTCCCGGCGCTGCCATCGTCCGCTCGGGCTGTGGCGGCGGGCTTGTCCGAGCCGGTCGACTCGGGCTCCTCGTCGTCGTCGAAAACGGTGAAGACCGTCAGCACGGCGATCAGCAGAAATCCGAGCAATCCCAGGGCGAGCAGCCCTGTGCGCTTGCGTTCCGCGTCCGACTCCAAGGCGCCGGGCCTCCCTTGTGACATGCCGGTCCGGCGATACGGGTGGGTGACCGGCACACGGTAGACGGAGGGTGTAGCAGCGGAGGAGTACGGCTTTCCTCACGCACGAGCGGCAAGGAAAGCCGGAGTCCTCAAGCCCGGACGCGGGTGAGGACTCGGGGAATCGATCTGTCAGATACCCACACCGTCGCCGGCGCCGTGCACGGGAAGAGCTGGCGGTGCCACGGAACGGGCAGGGGCGGCGGAGCGCGATACGGGTGCCGCCGGGCCGCGTGGGGTGGGGACGGCGGGTTTGGGCGTGATCTTGACACCCGGCATGAACTCGGCGCCGCGTCGTGGGGGTGCGGGCGGCGCGGGCGGCGCTGTGGGTGCTGGAGGTGCTGTGGGGGTGGGGCTGGTGGGCGCGGGGGCTGTGGGGGT
>NZ_JAYMZR010000134.1:0-15295 GCF_035828615.1 Streptomyces sp. H27-D2
CGCCGGGTCCGTACTGCCGCTGCTCGCCGACGACGCGGTGCGCGCCTTCGCGGACGGCATGCTGCGGGCGCTGCGCGAGCACGACGAGACGGGCCGCGGCGACCTCGTCGCCTCGCTGCGCGCCTGGCTGTCCCGGCACGGCCAGTGGGACGCGGCCGCCGCCGACCTGGGCGTGCACCGGCACACGCTGCGCTACCGGATGCGCCGGGTCGAGGAGATCCTGGGCCGCTCGCTCGACGACCCGGACGCCCGGATGGAACTGTGGCTCGCGCTGAAGGCGACCTCCGGTACCGCCACTCCGTAGTGCCGCCACGCACTCAGTGCTCCATCTCGGACAAACGCCATTCGGGGCCGCCGCCCCTACGGTGGGAGGCAGCCGGGTAGCAGTCAGACCAGCTCTGCGCCTCCCGCTGCGCCAACGCTCCATCCCCACCACCTCGAAGGGCCGGGATTCGCTGTGACTTCCTCCCACGCGACCACTCACGCGTTCTGGCTCGCCGGCCGCAAGGCGACCGGCGACGACACGCTCGACGTCACCTCCCCCTGGGACGGCCGTCTCGTCGGCACGGTGAGCGTCCCCACCGACGCCCAGGTCGAGGAGGCGGTGGCCGCCGCCGCCGCCGTCCAGGCCGAGTTCTCCGCGACCCCCGCGCATGTACGGGCCGCGGCGCTCGACCACGTCACCAAGCGGCTCGTCGAGCGCACCGAGGAGATCGCGCAGCTGATCTCCGCCGAGAACGGCAAGCCCATCAAGTGGGCCCGCGGCGAGGTCGGCCGCGCCGTCTCGGTCTTCCGGTTCGCCTCCGAGGAGGCCCGCCGCTTCAACGGCGGCGACGCGCAGCGGCTGGACACCGACGCGGGCGGCACCGGCCGGCTCGCGCTCACCCGCCGCTTCCCGCGCGGCACCGTGCTGGGCATCGCGCCGTTCAACTTCCCGTTGAACCTCTGCGCCCACAAGGTCGCCCCGGCGCTCGCGGTGGGCACGCCGATCATCCTCAAGCCGGCCCCGGCGACCCCGCTGTCCGCGCTGCTGCTCGGCGAGCTGCTCGCGGAGACCGACCTGCCGGCCGGCGCCTGGAGCGTGCTGCCGGTCGCCAACGAGAAGATGCCCGCGCTGGTCCAGGACGAGCGGCTGCCGGTCATCTCCTTCACCGGCTCCGGCCCGGTCGGCTGGTCCATCCTGGACTCCGCGCCGCGCAAGCACACCACGCTGGAGCTGGGCGGCAACGGCGCGGCCGTCGTGCTCGCCGACTGGTCCTCCGAGGCGGACCTCGACTGGGCGGCCGGCCGCATCGCCACCTTCTCCAACTACCAGGGCGGCCAGTCCTGCATCTCGGTGCAGCGCGTCATCGCCGACGCCTCGGTCTACGACCGGCTGGTGCCGAAGGTCGTCGCGGCCGTCGAGGCGCAGGTCACCGGTGACCCGTCGGACGACGCCACCGAGGTCGGCCCGCTGGTCAGCGAAGCCGCCGCCAAGCGCGTCGAGTCCTGGGTGGACGAGGCCGTGCAGGCGGGCGCGGAACTGCTCGCCGGCGGCAAGCGGGACGGCGCGTCCTACGCCCCGACCGTGCTCGCGAACGTGCCGTCCGGCGTCACGCTCTCGGGCGAGGAGATCTTCGGCCCGGTGCTGACGCTGCACAGGGTCGAGGGCGAGGCCGCGGCCTTCGAGTCCGTCAACTCCTCGCAGTACGGCCTCCAGGCGGGCGTCTTCACGCACGACGTGCAGACCGCCTTCCGCGCCCACCGCGCGCTGGAGGTCGGCGGCGTCATCGTCGGCGACGTGCCCTCCTACCGGGCCGACCAGATGCCGTACGGCGGCGCCAAGCAGTCAGGCGTGGGCCGCGAGGGCGTGCGGTACGCGATGGACGACTACACCTACGAGCGGGTCATGGTTCTCACGGGTCTGGCGCTCTGACCCTTCCGCCACTCCCGTCCCATCTGCCACACGCCCGTCTGCTCCATTTGCCACACGCTGAACGGCCGGAACCCACTGTGCGGGGGCTCCGGCCGTTCGGCGTTCGCCGCCGAGTGCTGCGCGGGGGCTGGTAGGAGCCGCGCGGATCGGGTACATACGGACGAGTAGCACCGGCCGGTAGCCGACCGGGATGCCCGACTCCGCGGCGAGGTGACCGAAGCATGACCGCACCATCTGCCAAGCCCTCCGTGACCGAGCGCGAAGCGCGCCAGGTGGCGGAGGCCGCACGCGAGCAGGACTGGCGCAAGCCGAGCTTCGCGAAGGAGCTGTTCCTGGGCCGCTTCCGGCTCGACCTGATCCACCCGCACCCGACACCCCCCGCCGAGGACGCGCAGCGCGGCGAGCAGTTCCTGGCCAAACTGCACGACTTCTGCGAGACGAAGATCGACAGCGCCCGGATCGAGCGCGAGGCGCGGATTCCCGACGAGACCATAAACGGCCTCAAGGAAATCGGCGCGCTCGGCATGAAGATCGACACCAAGTACGGCGGCCTCGGCCTCACCCAGGTCTACTACAACAAGGCGCTGGCCCTGGTCGGCTCCGCCAACCCCGCCGTCGGCGCGCTGCTCTCCGCACACCAGTCCATCGGCGTGCCGCAGCCGCTCAAGATATTCGGCACCCAGGAGCAGAAGGACACCTTCCTGCCCCGCTGCGCCCGTACCGACATCTCGGCCTTCCTGCTCACCGAGCCGGACGTCGGCTCCGACCCGGCGCGGCTCGCGGCCAGCGCGGTGCCGGAGGGCGACGACTACATCCTCGACGGCGTCAAGCTCTGGACGACCAACGGCGTCGTCGCCGACCTGCTCGTGGTGATGGCCCGCGTGCCGCGCTCGGACGGGCACAAGGGCGGCATCACCGCCTTCGTGGTCGAGGCCGGCTCCGAGGGCGTCACCGTCGAGCACCGCAACGCCTTCATGGGGCTGCGCGGCCTGGAGAACGGCGTCACCCGCTTCCACCGGGTCCGCGTACCCGCCGCGAACCGGATCGGCCCTGAGGGCTCCGGCCTGAAGATCGCCCTGACCACCCTCAACACCGGCCGCCTCTCGCTCCCGGCGATGTGCGTCGGCGCCGGGAAATGGTGCCTGAAGATCGCCCGCGAGTGGTCGGCCGCCCGCGAGCAGTGGGGCAAGCCGGTCGCCTTCCACGAGGCCGTCGGGTCGAAGATCTCCTTCATCGCGGCGACCACCTTCGCCCTCGAAGCCGTCGTGGACCTCTCCTCCCAGATGGCCGACGAGGACCGCAACGACATCCGCATCGAAGCGGCGCTGGCCAAGCTGTACGGCTCCGAGATGGCCTGTCTGATGGCCGACGAACTCGTGCAGATCCGCGGCGGCCGCGGCTTCGAGACCGCCGAGTCGCTGGCCGCCCGCGGTGAGCGCGCGGTGCCCGCCGAGCAGGTGCTGCGGGACCTGCGGATCAACCGGATCTTCGAGGGCTCCACCGAGATCATGCACCTGCTGATCGCCCGCGAGGCGGTCGACGCCCACCTCTCCGTGGCGGGCGACCTCATCGACCCCGAGAAGACCCTCGGCGACAAGGGCCGAGCGGCGGCCAAGGCCGGCGGCTTCTACGCCCGCTGGCTGCCCAAACTCGTCACAGGCCCCGGCCACCTGCCCCGCTCCTACGCCGAGTTCCACCCGTCCGGCCATCCGGACCTGGCCACCCACCTGCGCTACGCCGAGCGCTCCGCCCGCAAGCTGGCCCGGTCCACCTTCTACGCGATGTCGCGCTGGCAGGGAAAGATGGAGACCAAGCAGGGCTTCCTCGGCCGGATCGTGGACATCGGCGCGGAACTCTTCGCGATGAGCGCGGCCTGCGTACGGGCCGAGATGCTGCGCTCGAACGACGAGAACGGCAAGGCGGCCTACCAGCTCGCCGACGCGTTCTGCCGGCAGTCCCGCATCCGGGTCGAGGAACTCTTCGGACGGCTCTGGAGCAACACCGACGACCTGGACCGCAAGGTCGTCGCCGGCGTCATGGGCGGCGCGTACACCTGGCTGGAGACCGGCATCATCGACCCCTCCGGCGACGGCCCCTGGATCGCCGACGCGACCCCGGGCCCTTCCCAGCGGGAGAACGTGCACCGGCCGATCCGCTGACGGCTGGAGCCGCCTCGCTCCCTGACGGGGAGCGGGGCGGTGGCCTCACCCCGCTGCCTCGCGTGCCTCGTCGAGGACTGCCAGGAGCTCCTCCCGCGCGGCGCGCCATGCCGGCTCCTCGCGGTCGCGGGTCCGCACGGTGTGCTCCGCAGCGCGACGCCGCGCGAGAAGATCGGGTCGTCGCTCGACCTCGACTTCGCCCGCCCAGATGGTGAGCCATCCGCGGATCGGCCCGAGGCTGTCGGTCTCCGCTGCGAGCTCGAACGCCTCGTTCTTCTGCTGCTCCATCTCGGCGATGCGATGCGGGGCGATACGGGCGAGCGTGACGCGCAGTGCAGCGGGGGTGCGTTCGGGCCGCCGTCGTCGGCCGGAGTCAGCCCGCGCTGAACTCGCCCCCGCGCGCGCTCGCCACGAAGGTTTGCCATGCGTGGGGGGTGAACAGCAAGGCCGGGCCGGCCGGGTCCTTCGAGTCGCGCACGGCGAGGCGGCCCCCGTCCAAGGCGGCGGCTTGCACACAGTCGTTACCCCCGCCGCTGTACGAGGAGGTGACCCACTGGGCCCGCAGGGTCTCGGCGTTGGGGACGTACATCGTCATGTGAGTTCCTTGATCGCCTTCTTGAGCAGGGTCACGGACGCGCGCGGTGAAGCCGCCATCGCGGTGAGCCGGTTGAAAGCCCACTGATAGCGCCCCAGTTCGCGCTTGTCTTCGAAGTAGAGGCTACTCGTCAGGTTCTCTGCGAGCACGACATCCGGATCGTCGTCGTGCGCGAAGCCGAGTACAGCGAAAGGGCCGTTGAGCCCGGGGTGCGCACCTGCCGCATGGGGGAGTACCTGCAACGTGACGTTCGGCTGTCGCTCGACCTCCACCAGCCGTTGTAGTTGCGCGTGCATGGTCTCCCGGCTGCCGATGCGCTGTTGGAGTGTCGCTTCGCAGAGGATGACCTTCAGCTCGATCGGATCGTCCCGCGTCAGCAGCTCCTGCCGCAAGGTGCGCACCTCGACAAGCCGGTCAACCTGCTCGGGTCCCTCGGTCTCCCACGCCTCGGTGATCACTGCCCGTGCGTAGTCCGGAGTCTGCAACAGCCCAGGCATCAGGATCGTCTGGAAGCTGTCCATCCGGGCCGCATCCGCCTCCAGCCCGATGAAGTCGGCGTATGCGGGCGGGATCACATCCGTGTAGGACTGCCACCAGCCCTTGGTCTTCGCGCTCCGCGCGAGCTTGAACAGTGCCGCCCGCCGCTGCTCGTCCTTCAGCCCGTACAGGTCGAGCATCGCTTCGAGGTCGAGCCGCCTTATCGGTGACTGGCCCAGTTCGATGCGGCTGACCTTCGAGATGTGGCAGTCGAGCCGCTCGGCGACCTGCTCCGCGCTCACCAGGCTCTGATCGCGGAGCCGTCGCAGCTCCGCACCGAGTCGCTTCTGTCGGACAGTTGACTGGGTGGTCATGGCGAAGGGCCCCCTTGCTCACGTTGATCGAAGCGTACCCGGCGCGACCGTGTGTTCGCATTGCGGAATTGGCATATGCCGATGCATTCGCTTCATAGGAATTCGCATGGATGGAATACGTATCGTGTGGACGGCAGGCGACGTGCAGCCGCTCTCTGGAGGTCTCATGGCTGAGCAATGTCCCGATCCGAAGCACGAGTTCAAGGAGCTCTTCAGCTCCACCAGCAGAGGCGCCCACCTGGCCCGCGTCAGCGCTACGCAGCGCCTCGCCGAGTGGGGTTACGTCACCGACATCGCAGCCCTGATCGTCAGCGAGCTCGCCGCGAACGCGGCAACCCACTGCCTCGCCGCCCACCGTGACTTCCTGCTGCGGCTCGCGGTACACGCCCACAGCCCCGCGTTGCTGCGCATCGAGGTCTCCGACGCCTGCGGCGAGGCGCGGCCCAAGCCCCGGCACCCCACGGGCGACGCCGAAAGCGGGCGCGGGCTGCTGCTCGTCGGGGCGATGGCCATCGCTTGGGGTGTCGGCGAGCGGACACCCGGGAAGACGGTCTGGGCCCAGGTGTTGCTGGAGCCGGCGGCCGACCTCGATCAGGGGCGGCGGGAACCGGGACTGACGTGATGGACCCGACTGGGCCGACATCCGTCTCGTCTGCCGTGCCGCCGGCGTGGGGCAAGCCCGTCGTCCGGCAGGCTGCCGGCCGGAGTCGCCGCTGCGTGGCGCGGGTTCTGCGCGGCCCCGAGCCGCTTCGAGTACGCCGACCGCGTCGGGTTTGCGGGACTCGCTCGGGCGACCTGAGCGCCCGCAGTACAAGGGCCACAGGGATTGCGGCCACAATGGAGGAATGAGCGACAGCCCAGACTCCCTCGCCGACCCGCATCACCGCTTCGGAGCGGCCACCGCAGCAGACTCCGGCGGCCTCCGGGACATCGTGATCCTCGGCTCCACCGGCTCCATCGGCACCCAGGCCATCGACGTGGTGCTGCGCAACCCCGACCGTTTCCGGGTGACCGCCCTGTCCGCCGCGGGCGGCCGGATCGAGCTGCTCGCGGAGCAGGCGCACCGGCTGCGGGTGGGCGCCGTCGCCCTCGCCGACCGGGACAAGGCGCCCGCGCTGCGCGAGGCGCTCTCGGCGCGCTACGGCGCCGAGCCGCTGCCCGAGATCCTGGCGGGGCCCGACGCGGCGACCGAGGTGGCCGCGTCCGCGTGCCACACCGTCCTCAACGGCATCACCGGTTCCATCGGTCTCGCACCGACACTCGCCGCCCTGAAGGCCGGCCGGGTGCTGGCCCTCGCCAACAAGGAGTCGCTGATCGTCGGCGGTCCGCTGGTCAAGGCGCTCGCGAAGCCCGGCCAGTTGGTGCCGGTCGACTCCGAGCACTCGGCGCTCTTCCAGGCACTGATGGGCGGCTCCCGCGGCGAGGTGAGCAAGCTCGTCGTCACCGCTTCCGGCGGCCCCTTCCGCGGCCGTACCAAGGAGCAGCTCGCGACGGTCACCCGCGCGCAGGCGCTCGCCCATCCCACCTGGGAGATGGGCCCGGTCATCTCGATCAACTCCGCGACGCTGGTCAACAAGGGGCTGGAGGTGATCGAGGCGCATCTGCTGTACGACATCCCCTTCGAGCGGATCGAGGTCGTCGTGCACCCGCAGTCCATGATCCACTCGATGGTGGAGTTCGTGGACGGCTCGACGCTCGCCCAGGCCAGTCCGCCGGACATGCGGATGCCGATCGCGCTCGGCCTCGGCTGGCCGCACCGGGTTCCCGGTGCGGCGCCGGGCATCGACTGGACGAAGGCCTCGTGCTGGGAGTTCTTCCCGCTCGACGAGGAGGCATTTCCGTCGGTGAGCCTGGCCCGGCATGTGGGTAGTCTCGGCGGCACCGCCCCGGCGGTGTTCAACGCGGCCAACGAGGAGTGCGTGGACGCCTTCCTGAACGGCGCCCTGCCGTTCACCGGCATCGTGGACACGGTCGCCGAGGTGGTCGCGGAGCACGGCCGCCCGGTCCGGGGAACCTCACTGACCGTCGCGGACGTCCTGGAAGCGGAGACCTGGGCGCGCGCACGCGCCCGGGAACTGGCAGTGAAGGCGACAGCGGAGGCTCGCGCATGACGGCATTGATGACGGTCCTGGGCATAGTCGTCTTCGTCGTAGGACTGCTGTTCTCGATCGCCTGGCACGAACTGGGCCATCTGTCCACGGCCAAGATCTTCGGCATCCGGGTACCGCAGTACATGGTCGGCTTCGGCCCGACGATCTTCTCGCGGAAGAAGGGCGACACCGAGTACGGCTTCAAGGCCATCCCGCTCGGCGGCTACATCCGCATGATCGGGATGTTCCCGCCCGGCGACGACGGCAAGATCACCGCCCGTTCCACCTCACCGTGGCGCAGCATGATCGAGGACGCCCGCTCGGCGGCCTTCGAGGAGCTCGAACCCGGTGACGAGAAGCGGCTCTTCTACACGCGCAAGCCGTGGAAGCGCGTGATCGTGATGTTCGCCGGCCCCTTCATGAACCTGATCCTCGCCGTGGCGATCTTCATGGGCGTGCTGATGGGCTTCGGCATCAACACCCAGACGAACGCCGTCGCCACCGTCTCGGACTGCGTCATCGCGGCCGACGCCAAGGCCGACACCTGTCCCAAGGACGCCCAGGACTCCCCGGCCAAGGCCGCGGGCCTGCGGCCGGGCGACAAGATCGTCGCCTTCAACGGGGAGGCCGTCCCGGACTGGGACGCCCTGCAGAAGGACATCAGGGACACCATCGGCCCGGCGACGATCACCGTCGAGCGCAAGGGTGAGACCAAGGTCCTGCACGCGAACCTGATCAAGAACGAGGTCGCCAAGTCCGACGGCCAGGGCGGCTACGTCGCCGGCAAGTACGTCAGCGCCGGCTTCCTCGGGTTCAGCCCGGCCACCGGCGTCGTGAAGCAGTCCTTCGGCGACTCCGTCGACCGGATGGGCGGCATGATGCGCTCCGGCGTCGAGTCGCTGATAGCGCTGCCGGAGAAGGTCCCGGCGCTCTGGAACGCGGCGTTCAGCGACGGGGAGCGCGCCCAGGACTCGCCGATGGGCGTGGTCGGCGCCGCCAGGGTGGGCGGCGAGGTGTTCTCGCTGGAGATCCCGGCGGAACAGCGGGTCGCGACCATGCTCTTCCTGGTCGCGGGCTTCAACCTGTCGCTCTTCCTCTTCAACATGCTGCCGCTGCTGCCGCTGGACGGCGGGCACATCGCGGGCGCGCTGTGGGAGTCCGTACGCAGGGCCTTCGCCCGCGTCTTCCGGCGCCCCGACCCGGGCCCGTTCGACGTCGCGAAGCTGATGCCGGTCGCCTATGTCGTCGCGGGAGTGTTCATCTGCTTCACGCTGCTCGTCTTCATCGCCGACATCGTGAATCCCGTCCGTATCACCTAGGGCCTGTTCCAGGTTTCCGGCCGGGCCCTGGCGGGACGCCCGGAGACAGCGGGAGAAATGTGACGGCTGGGCCTGGTTTGGGCCCGGCCGTCTTCTTTTGCGTGAGTTTACGGACGGGGTGTGAACGCAATCGCCAAGGTGCCGTAATCTCGAAGACTGGAGCCCGCCGATCTCGGGACCTAGATCCACACCTTGGGGATGCACAGCAATGACCGCGATTTCGCTGGGAATGCCTTCCGTTCCGACGAAGCTTGCCGACCGCCGCGTCACCCGCAAGATCCAAGTCGGGACGGTGGCCGTCGGCGGAGATGCTCCGGTGTCGGTGCAGTCCATGACGACGACCGTGACGGCGGACATCGGTGCCACGTTGCAGCAGATCGCGGAGTTGACCGCGTCGGGCTGCCAGATCGTGCGAGTGGCGTGCCCGACGCAGGATGACGCGGACGCGCTGGCGACGATCGCGCGGAAGTCGCAGATTCCGGTGATCGCGGACATTCATTTCCAGCCGAAGTATGTGTTCGCGGCGCTGGACGCGGGCTGCGCGGCGGTGCGGGTCAACCCGGGGAACATCAAGCAGTTCGACGACAAGGTCAAGGAGATCGCGAAGGCGGCGCTCTCGACGGGGACCCCGATCCGCATCGGGGTCAACGCGGGCTCGCTGGACAAGCGGCTGCTGGCGAAGTACGGCAAGGCGACGCCGGAGGCTCTGGTGGAGTCGGCGCTGTGGGAGTGCTCGCTGTTCGAGGAGCACGGTTTCCGGGACATCAAGATCTCGGTGAAGCACAACGACCCGGTGGTCATGGTCAACGCCTACCGGCTGCTCTCCTCCAAGTGCGACTACCCGCTGCACCTGGGCGTGACGGAAGCGGGTCCGACGTTCCAGGGCACGATCAAGTCCGCGGTCGCCTTCGGCGCGCTGCTGTCGGAGGGCATCGGCGACACCATCCGCGTCTCCCTCTCGGCCCCGCCGGTGGAGGAGATCAAGGTCGGCAACCAGATTCTGGAGTCGCTGGGGTTGCGGCAGCGGGGTCTGGAGATCGTCTCGTGCCCGTCCTGCGGGCGCGCACAGGTGGATGTGTACAAGCTGGCGGAGGAGGTCACCGCGGGCCTGGAGGGCATGGAGGTGCCCCTGCGGGTCGCGGTGATGGGTTGTGTGGTGAACGGGCCGGGTGAGGCGCGTGAGGCGGACCTGGGTGTGGCGTCGGGCAACGGCAAGGGCCAGATCTTCGTGAAGGGCGAGGTCATCGCGACCGTCCCGGAGTCGAAGATCGTGGAGACGCTGATCGACGAGGCCATGAAGATCGCCGAGCAGATGGAGCGCGACGGCGTCGCCTCCGGCGTCCCCGACGTCTCCGTCGCCGGCTGACCCGAGCGGACCGACCGGGCACGACACCGGCCGAATCCACGACGTACGACCGCGCCCCGCTACCACCCGGTAGCGGGGCGCGGTCGCATCCGGCCACAGGGAGGTGGCCCGTGGAACGGAGAGGTACAGTGCGGAGATCAGCAGCATGAGGCCCGCACGGTGAGGCTCGCTACACGTGTTGACTACGACCACCACCCGGGTTCTCGGGCCCGCCGAACTCGACGCCGTCCTCGCGATCCTGGCCCGCGACCCGGTGTCCAACGCCTTCGTCGCCGCGCGCGTGCACGTCGCCGGCCTCGACCCCTGGCGGCTCGGCGGCGAGATGTGGGGCTGGTACGCCGACGGCCGCCTCGAATCGCTCTGCTACGCCGGAGCCAACCTCGTCCCGGTCTGCGCCACCCCCGAAGCCGTCCGCGCCTTCGCCGACCGCGCCCGCCGGGCCGGCCGCCGCTGCTCCTCCATCGTCGGCCCCGTCGAGCCGACCTCCGAGCTGTGGTCGCTGCTCGAATCGAGCTGGGGACCGGCCCGCGAGGTCCGCGGCTGCCAGCCGCTCATGACCGCCGACTCGATGCCCGCCGACGTCGCGCCGGACCCCTCCGTGCGCCGCGTCCGCAAGGACGAGATGGACAAGATCATGCCCGCCTGCGTCGCGATGTTCACCGAGGAAGTCGGCATCTCCCCGCTCGCCGGCGACGGCGGACTCCTCTACCAGGCGCGCGTCGCCGAACTGGTCGCCGCCGGACGCTCCTTCGCCCACGTCGAGGACGACCGGGTGATCTTCAAAGCGGAGATCGGCGCCGTCACCTCGCGCGCCTGCCAGATCCAGGGCGTCTGGGTCGCACCGGAGCACCGCGGCCGCGGGCTCTCCACAGCCGGCATGGCGGCCGTCCTCGACTACGCGCTGCGCGACATCGCCCCCATCGCCAGCCTCTACGTCAACGACTTCAACACCGCGGCCCGCGCCTCGTACCGCAGCGTCGGATTCCGCGAGGTCGGCGCGTTCATGAGCGTGCTCTTCTGACACCCGGCGCACGGCTGCTAGTAATCTCCGGCCATGGATGACGTCGTGGTCGGGCCGCTCGACCTTGCCGCACGGGTGGACGACGCGCTCGCCGTACAGGCGCTCGCGTTCGGCCTCGACGACGACGAGATCGGCGTACGACGGCACATCATGCTCCGCCACGTCACCCAGCCCGGCGCCCGCGCGCTCGGCGCGACGACCCGGGCGGGCCGGCTCGTCGGATTCGTCTACGGCATGCCCAACGACCGCACCCAGTGGTGGTCGACGGTCGTCGAGCCCTACCTCCGCGACACCGGCTGCGCCCACTGGCTCGACGACACGTTCGTCATCACCGAACTGCACGTCCACCCGCGATTCCAGAACCGCAGGATCGGCCGCGAGCTGATCACCACCCTCACCGACCACGCCGAGCAGCCCCGCAGCATCCTCTCCGCGATCGACGTGGAGAGCCCGGCCCGCGCCCTCTACCGGTCACTGGGCTACCACGACCTCGCGCGCCCGGTGCTCTTCCCCAGCGCCACCAGCGCCTACGCGGTGATGGGCGCGCCGCTGCCGCTGCGCCGATAGCCATTTCCCTGCGACGCGACCCGCCGGTTAACCTCCTGGCATTCGTACTACGCACGCAGGAGATCCCATGGCCCAGGTCCAGCGCATGTCCAAGATGATGCTCAAGACGTTGCGCGACGACCCGGCGGACGCCGAGACCGCGAGTCACAAACTGCTGGTCAGGGCCGGGTACGTGCGTCGCAACGCCGCCGGGATCTGGACCTGGCTGCCGCTCGGCAAGAAGGTCCTCGACAACGTCTCCCGTGTCGTACGGGAGGAGATGGACGCCATCGGCGGCCAGGAGGTCCTGCTGCCCGCGCTGCTGCCGCGCGAGCCCTACGAGGCGAGCGGACGCTGGGGCGAGTACGGCGACCTGCTGTTCCGCCTCAAGGACCGCAAGGGCGCGGACTACCTCCTCGGCCCCACGCACGAGGAGATCTTCACCCAGACGGTCAAGGACCAGTGCTCGTCCTACAAGGACCTGCCGGTGATCCTCTACCAGATCCAGACCAAGTACCGGGACGAGGCGCGCCCCCGCTCCGGCGTGCTGCGCGGCCGTGAGTTCCAGATGAAGGACTCCTACTCCTTTGACACCACCGACGAGGGCCTCGCCGAGGCGTACGGCCTGCACCGCACCGCCTACACCCGCATCTTCGAGCGCCTCGGCCTCGACTACCGCATCGTGTCCGCCGTCTCGGGCGCGATGGGCGGCTCGGCCTCCGAGGAGTTCCTGGCCCCGGCCGCCGCGGGCGAGGACACCTTCGTCGACTGCCCCGCATGCGACTACGCGGCCAACACCGAGGCCGTCACGCTGACGCCCCCGGCCGCCGGCACCACCGAGCACGGCCCGGTCGAGGAGCTGGACACCCCCGACACCCCCACCATCGAGTCCCTCGCCGCGCACCTGGGCGTGCCCGCCTCCGCGACGCTCAAGAACCTGCTGGTCAAGGTCGACGGCAAGATCACCGCGATCGGCGTGCCCGGTGACCGCGAGGTCGACCTCGACAAGCTCGGCGAGCACCTCGCGCCCGCCACCGTCGAACTCGTGACGGCGGACGACTTCACCGACCGGCCCGACCTGGTACGCGGCTACGTCGGCCCGCAGGGCCTGGCCGGCACCGCCTTCCGCTACATCGCGGACCCCCGGATCGCGGCCGGCACCGCCTGGGTGACCGGCGCGAACAAGGCCGACAAGCACGCCCGCAACGTCGTCTGCGGCCGCGACTTCGAGGTCGACCAGTACCTCGACGTGGTCGTGGTCCAGCCCGGCGACCCCTGCCCCGCGTGCGGCGCCGGCCTGCGGATCGACCGCGCGATCGAGATCGGCCACATCTTCCAGCTCGGCCGCAAGTACGCCGACACCTTCGGCCTCGACGTGCTGGGCCAGCAGGGCAAGCCGGTCCGGGTCACCATGGGCTCGTACGGCATCGGCGTCTCGCGCGCCGTCGCCGCGCTGGCCGAGCAGACCTGCGACGAGCAGGGGCTGTGCTGGCCGCGGGAGGTGGCCCCCGCCGATGTGCACGTGGTGGCCGCGGGCAAGGCCAAGCAGACCGAGATCGCGCTGGAGATCGCGGACAAGCTCGACGCCGCCGGCATCCGGGTCCTGGTGGACGACCGGCCCGGTGTCTCGCCGGGCGTGAAGTTCACCGACTCCGAGCTGATCGGCGTCCCGGCGATCCTGATCGTCGGCCGCCGCGCCGCCGAGGGCATCGTCGAGTTCAAGGACCGCCGCACCGGCGCCCGCGAGGAGCTGACGGTGGACGAGGCGCTGGCACGGCTGGTCGGCTGACCGGAGGCGGGGCTGACCGGAGGCGGGGGAGGGGCGTCGCATTCGGGGGAGCGGGGCGGCTGCGCGGGCGTGGCGGGGGCGTGACCCGGGTGGCTTCGCGAGACGAGTGCGGCTTTGCGCGGCGCGGTGCGAGCACTGACGCCGGCGTCAGCTTCGTCCGCAGCTGAGGAACCGACGTCGAAGGGGCCGGGGCGATCGCCCCGGCCCCTTCACGGTTTTCCCGGTTCACCCGCTCCGCCCGGCGTGCGCGCCTACAGCCAGCCCGCGAACTCCATCAGCAGCTCACCGCTGTCCCGGTTGCCGGCCGCCAGCTCCCGCACGCCGGTCTCCACCGCGCGGAACACCGTCCAGCCGCGCAGCCGCTCGCGGTCGACCTCCAGCGAGTCCGCGAGCTTGCCCACCCGGCGGCGGGCCGCCGCGGCCGCGCCCGAGGCCGCGGCCAGGTCCTCGACCCGGTCGCGGACCAGCCGCGCGAGGTCATAGGCGCGCTCGCCGACCACCGGATCGGGGCCGATCGCCAGCCAGGGCGCGCGGTCCGCGGAGAGCACCTTGCCCTGCCGGAAGTCGCCGTGCAGCAGCAGGAGTTCGGGGGAGTCGGCGAGCAGCGCGCTGCGCAGCTCCAGCGCCTCGTCGACGAGCGGACGCGCCTCAGCCGCCCAAGGGCCGTCGGCGAGCGCCAGGATGGCCTCCGCTGTCTCACCCGTCCGTTCGGCGAGCGTCGGGAAGGGATGCGGGTCGGCGGGCGGCGGCACCCACAGCCGCCGCACCGTCCCGGCCGCCTCCAGCAGCGCCTTCGCCTCCGGCAGCGACCGCAGCGGCACCTCGCCGTGCAAGCGCTCCAGCAGCAGCGCGCCGGACTCGGCGTCGGCGCGCAGCAAACGCACCGCGCCCCAGCCGTCCCAGTGCGTGAGCGCGGCGGGCTCCAGGCCCGCGCCGCCGCGGCCGTCCGGCGCGGCGAACTTCAGCGCGGCCGGGGTGCCGTCCGACTGGGTCACCAGGACCAGCAGGCTGCGCCGGCCGCCCGGGGTCTGGACGCGTTCGAGCGTGAGCTCCCAGCTCTCCAGCTGCCGCCGGACGAGCCCGGGCAGGGCGGCCAGCCAGTCGGCGGCTTCCGTGCTGCCGGGCGCATCCGCGCCGCTGGGGCCGCCTGTGCCGCCGGGGCCCACTGTGCCGTCTGTGCCCTTGACGGTCCCGCTCAGCCGGCGCACCAGCCGCTGCGGCAGTTCGATGGGTGTCGTCTCCCGGCCGCCGGACTGCGGTGCTGAAGCCATTCCTGAGCTGTCCCTTTCCTACGGGGCCACCGGCCCCGGGGCGTACCGGTCCTGCGGGCGTCACGGGCCGCCCTCGTCAGAGCGCGTCCGCCGAACTGCTCGCGGAGCCGGACGGGGCGGGTGGCTCGGCCTGTTCGGCGAGTCCAGGGAAGGCTACGCCGCTGCCCCGCCAGCGCACCGAGCGCACCGCCGCCTCGCGCAGCGCGTCCGCCGCCTCGCGCCGCAGCGAGCCGGCGGCGGCCCGTACGAGGTCGGCGTAGACGCCGGCCACCCGGTTCTCCAGCTCGGCGGCCAGCCGCACCGCGGCGGCCTCGTCCGGCACCGGGAACGGCATGGCGTAGGCCGCGGCGGCGGGCGCGGGGTCGCCGCCCAG
>NZ_JAYMZR010000135.1:0-15265 GCF_035828615.1 Streptomyces sp. H27-D2
TCCCAGGAGTCCATGGACGGGTTGAGCGCGGAGGCGGCCAGGTCGGCGGCTGCCGCGACGGCGAGCGGCGGGCAGTGCAGGTGGGCGGCGCAGTGCGGGTCGGCGGGGTCGGCCGCTCCGGCGGCGAGGACGCGTACGAGGGCGTGCAGCGCTTCGGTCGCTCCGGTGCCTGTTTCGGGGATCACGGGTCCGACTGCGGCGCGTACCCGGGCGGCGACCGGGGCGGGTCCTCCGGCGGGCAGCGGGCCTGCCCGGTCGACGGCTCCGGTGGCGAGCGCGTCGAGGACGGTGGCGAGCAGCGGGCGCAGCGCGCGGGGGCCCTGGGTGCCGCCCGCGAGTGCGGTTGCCGTCGGGGGGTCCGTTGTGGCTGCCGCGACGGCGGTCGCCGGGCGGCGCGGGTCGGTGGGATCGGCGACGGGCGCGGGCATGGGCGGGCCCCTTCAAAAGTGGTGAGAGCCGCCCCAAATTACTGGTGGCAGCGGGGTGGCTGCCATCGGGTGGGGCGTTTTCGCTCGAAGGGGGTACTGCTGTGCCACAGAAGGGAGTTGGGCGTGCTATGGAAGGCTGTTCAGCCAGGTCAGCCAGGTCAGCCAGGTCAGCCAGGTCAGCCAGGTCAGCCAGGTCAGCCAGGTCAGCCAGGTCAGCCAGGTCAGCCAGGTCAGCCAGGTCATGCGGGGTGGGCGGGATGGGCGGGGTCCGCGCGGCCATGGGACTCGGGCCGGGGCGGCCGTGTCGGCGCGGGCCGAAGCGGCCGTTACGGCGTCCAGTCCGCGATCAGGGCGAGCAGGCGGGGGAAGCGCGCTTCGAGGTCGTCCACTCGGACGTGGCTGCGCCGCTCCAGGCCGTACTGCCGTTGCCGGATCAGCCCGCTCTCGCGCAGCACGCGGAAGTGGTGGGTGAGCGAGGACTTCGGGCGGTCCAGCGCGAACCAGGTGCAGGTGTGGTCGTATGCCTCGGATTCGAGCAGCAGCTTGCGCACGATTCCCATCCGCAGCGGGTCGCTCAGCGCGCCCATCACCGTTTCGAGCCGGAGTTCGCCGAGCGCGGGCTCGGTCAGCGGCTCGGGCGGTCGGGCGGGGGCCGGGTGCGCCGGGTAGCGCGGGGCCCGGCGGCCCGGGTGGGTCGTCGCGGTCGTGGCGGTCGTGGCAGTCGTCGACATGGGCTGCGTCCTCTCGGTTGCGCGTCGATCTCGTTCAGCTGCGCTTCACTCTTGTACGAGATTCATCGTACTAGCTGCTAGGTTCGACTCCAGTCGTACAGGTACGAGTCTATTCGTACAGCGCTCTGCGTGCGGCCGTACTCGGGAGGAGATCCAATGACGAAGGTTGACGCGGTTCCGCTCGGCGCGGCGGGGACGGCACGAATGCCGGGAACGGCGGAGGCGGAAGCGGAGGTTCTGGCGCGCACGACACGAACGCCGGGCGCGGCGGCGGGAGCGACGACGGCGTTGGACGGCGGCCCGCTTCCGCCCCGTTGGTGGGTGTGGCTCGCCGCCTGGCCGGTGGTGGCCGTGTTCGTCCTGTCCAACGCGGCCACTCCGCTCTATGTCCTGTGGCAGCGTGAACTCGGCTTCTCCTCCGGCACCCTGACCGCCGTTTTCGCGAGCTACATCGTCGGTCTGCTGGGCTCGCTGCTGGTCGCCGGGGTGGTCTCGGACCGGGTCGGCCGCAAGCCCGTTCTGCTGCCCGCGCTGGTGCTGGGGGCGGTGGCGTCGGTGTTCTTCGCGACCGCCTCGACCGTGTTCACGCTGGCGCTGGCCCGTTTCCTGAGCGGTATCGCCGTCGGCGCGGTGGTCTCGGCGGGGATGGCTGCCGTCAGTGATGTCGCGGGGCCCTCGCGCAGGCGGCTCGCGGCGCTGCTCGCGTCGACGGCGATGGTGGTGGGGGCGGGCGTCGGGCCGCTGCTCGCGGGGGTGCTGTCGGAGACGGCGCCCGGACCGACCTCGACGGTCTTCGTCGTGGAGATCGCGCTGCTGGTGTCGGCGGTCGTGGTGGTGGCGCGGCTGCCGTTGCCGCGCCGCGCGGATCTCGTACGGGACGGGGACCTGGGCAAGGGCGGGGACCTGGGCAGAGGCCGGGACCCGCGCAAGGGCGGCGGGGGCGCGGCGGCAGCCGGAGTCGGGGCCGGCCCCCGCCGTATGTTCGGCATCGGGGCCCGGCTCGGGTCCGGCCGCCGCGCAGCGGCCCGCGCGTCCGGCCGGTGGATTCGGGTCCCCTCCGTGCCGCGTGAGCATCGAGGGAAGCTGCTGCTGGGGATCGCCGTGTTCGGTCCTGGCCTCACGTCCACGTCGTTCGTGCTCTCGCTGGGCCCGTCCCTGCTGGCCGACCTGCTCGACAGTGACAGCCGGGTGCTCGCCGGGTCGATGGCCTTCGTGATGTTCATGGCCTCCACGGGCGTGCAGTTCGCGGTTCAGCGGCTGCGCGTGCGCACGATCCTGATCAGTGGCGCGCTGTCCACGGCGGCGGGGATGGCGGTGCTCGTCCTCGCGGTGCACACCTCGTCGGTCGTGCTGCTCGGCGCGGCCGCGATGCTGGCGGGGGCCGGGCAGGGTCAGGGGCAGCTCGGCGGTCTGTCCCTGCTGAACTCCAGCCTGCCTTCGTCCCGGCTGGCCGAGGCCAACGCGGCGCTCAACGTCGGCGGCTATCTCCCGGCGGGCGCCTTCCCCGTCGCGGTCGGCTATCTCAGCGACAGCGTCGGTCTCTCGACGGGTGCGACGCTCTTCGGGACCGTCATGGCGGGGACGGCGCTCGTCGGCGCGGCTTTGGTCGTCGTCCACCGCTCGGACGCCGAACCGGGTTGCTCCACGCGTTCGTTGGCGTCCACCAGGTAGCCTGTCCGCATGGACATCGGACCGCTGAAACCGGAGCCTTACGACCTCATCGTCGGCTTCATCTGCTTCTTCATCGTCTTCTCCGTTCTGGCGGGCGTGCTGCTGCCCCGCATCGCGAAGGTCATCGCCGCCCGTGAGGACGCCATCGACGGCGGTTTCGCGCGCGCCGAGGAGCTGCGGGCGACGGCGCACAGCGAGCACGAGGCCTACCAGACGCTGATGTCGGACGCCCGGCACGAGGCCGCGCACATCCGGCAGCAGGCGGCGGAGCAGGGAACCGCGCTGCTCGCGGAGATCCGGGCCGAGGGGCAGCGCCAGCGCGAGGAGATCGTGGTCACAGGACAGGCCGTGATCGCGGCCGAACGCGCCGTCGCCGAGGGCGAGTTGCGTGACGAGGTCGGCGCGCTCGCCACGGAGCTGGCGAGCCGGATCGTCGGCGAGCCGCTGGTGGACTTCGTGCGGGACAGCGGTGTCGTCGACCGGCATCTGACGGAGCTGCTCGCCCAGGAATCGAGCGACACGGGCAGCTCGGGCGACGCGCGGCGCTGACCGCTCGGCGCGCCGGCGGCGGCCGAACGGTCAGCCGGGCGTACGGCCGGGCGTACGGCGATATGAGGTGGGGGGCTGCTGAGCAGCCCCCCTTCGCGTTCCCGCTAGCCGCCGCGTACCGCCAGCGCCCGGCGCAGATCGTCGAGCTGGTCCTCCAGCTTGCGGCGCAGGGCCGGCAGCGGGGTGTGCGCGCGCAGGGTCTCCTCGCCCAGCCGCAGGGTTTCGGCGTTCACCGCGTAGGCCGGGAAGCCCCAGCGGCCGATCGCCTCCGCGACGGCCGAGCCCCGGCGGGCGGAGACGGCGACGGCGGCCGGGAAGTAGCGCGGCACGTAGTCGCTGAGCAGCTCGTGGTGTTCCGGGTGCCAGAAGCCTTCGAGGGTCGCGGTGAGCAGGTAGTTGGAGAGTTCGTCGGTCTCGGTCAGGGCGGTCCAGGCGGCGGCCTTGGCCTGGGGGTCGGGGAGGGCCGCCCGGCAGCGGGCGGCGCCTTCGCGGCCGGTGGCGCCGGGGTCGCGGGCGAGTTCGGCGTCGATGTCGGCGGAGGTCGCGGCGCCCAGGACGCAGAGCCGGGCGAGCAGGCTCCAGCGGAGTTCGGGGTCGAGTGCGGGGCCGTCGGGGACGGTGCCTGAGCCGAGCCACCCGCGCAGCTCTTCGGGGTCGGTGGCGCTGCTGATGAAGGTGCGTACGGCGGTGAGCCGCAGCCCGGGGTCGGAGCCGTCCTCGGTGGACCGGAGCAGGTCGCGGCAGATGCCGCTGATGGTGGCGAGCGCGACGGGCCTGGCGTCGAGCGGGAGGTAGCGGTCCGCGAGGTGCAGCCGGGCGAAGGCCAGCACGCCGTGGGTGATCGTGAGGTCGTTCTCGTACGGGAGGTGCGCGCGGGCCGCGTCGAGGTAGGCGGCGGGGGCGAGTTCGCCGTCGCGGACCATCTCGCGGGCGGCGTTCCAGACGACGGCTCGGGCGAGCGGGTCGGGGAGGCCGGACAGGGAGTGCACGACGGTGTCCCAGGAGCCCGGGTCGAGGCGGATCTTGGCGAAGGTCAGGTCGCCGTCGTTGAGCAGGATCAGGCCGGGGCGGGGTCCGGAGCCGCTGAGGGTGGCGCCGGCGCGGTCGGCGGGCAGGTCGCGCTCGACGCGTTCGCGCAGCGCGAGCCGCGGCCGTCCCTGCGGGGTCTCCTTGCCGGGTTCGAGGTCGTAGAGGCCGACGGCGATGTGGTGCGGGCGTGAGCCTTCGTGCTCGATGCGCACTTCCCAGGACGCGTCGGCGTCGCTCTGCGTACCGCCTGCGCTCCGGCGCGGGCCCGCGTTCGCGTCCCCGTCCCCGTCCGTGTCCGCGTCCGCGTCCGGGCGGGTCTCGACCACGGGGGTGAGGGTGTCGAAGCCGGTCGTACGGAGCCAGCCGTCGGCCCAGGTGCGCACGTCGCGGCCGGAGGCGCGGGCGAGGGAGTCGATGAAGTCGGCGAGGGTCGCGTTGCCGAAGCGGTGCCGGGCGAAGTGGTCGTTGATGCCCGCGAGGAAGTCCTTCTCGCCGAGCCAGGCGACGAGCTGGCGCAGTGCGGAGGCGCCCTTGGCGTAGGAGATGCCGTCGAAGTTGAGGCGGGCGGCGGCGGTGTCGGGGACGTCGTGCGGGGCCGGGGCGACGGGGTGGGTGGAGCCGCGCTGGTCCGCGTCGTAGCCCCAGTTCTTGCGGGTGACGGCGAAGTCGGTCCAGGTGTCGGTGAAGCGGGTGGCTTCGGTGAGGATCTGGTAGCCCATGTATTCGGCGAAGGACTCGTTGAGCCAGATGTCGTCCCACCACTGGAGGGTGACGAGGTCGCCGAACCACATGTGGGCCATTTCGTGGGCCATGACCATGGCGCGGGTCTGCCGCTCGGCGTCGGTGACGGCGGAGCGGTGGATGAACTCGTCGCGGAAGGTGACGAGTCCGGGGTTCTCCATGGCGCCGGAGTTGAACTCGGGGACGAACGCCTGGTCGTAGGAGTCGAAGGGGTAGGGCTCGTCGAAGATCTCGTGGTAGCGGTCGAAGCAGCGGCGTGAGAGGTCGAAGAGTTCCTCTGCGTCCGCGTCGAGGAAGCGGCCGAGGGAGCTGCGGACGTGCAGGCCGAAGGGGATGCCAGCGTGCTCGGTGCGCACCGAGTGGTACGGGCCGGCGGCGACGGCCATCAGGTAGGTGCTGATGGGCGGGGTGGCGGCGAGCTGCCAGCGGCCGTCCGCCGGGTCGCCGGCCTGCCGTGCGATGCCGTTGCCGAGGACGGTCCACTCGGGCGGGGCGGTGACGCTCACCTCGAAGACGGCCTTGAGGTCGGGCTGGTCGAAGCTCGCGAAGACCTGCGGGGCGTCGGACATGCAGCACTGGGTGTAGAGGTAGGTGAGGCCGTCGGCCGGGTCGGTGAAGCGGTGCATGCCCTCTCCCGTGCGGGAGTAGCGCATGTCCGTCTCGATGCGCAGCTCGTGCTCGCCGGCGGTGAGGTCGGTCAGCGGCAGCCGGCCGGTGCGCAGCACGGCGGTGAGCAGGGCCGGGTCGTCGAGTGCCCGGCCGTCGAGGATGGCGCGGTGCAGGGTGGCGGGCCGCAGTTCGACGAAGGTGTCCGTGAACTCGCTCGCGGTGAAGTGGATGACTGTGGTGGAGCCGAACACCTCCTCGCCGCGCGTCAGGTCGAGGTCGACCGTGTAGCGGTGCACTGCGAGGGAACGGGCTCTGGTCTGCGCTTCGTCGCGCGTCAGTTCGGGCATGGGGCCATGCTGCCGCAAGGACGGCGGGGGGCGCACGGGGGATTTCCGCACCGGTTTGCGGGGCCGGCCGCGGGGCCGGCCGCCGGGCCGTACTGCGGTTCCCTTCAGCCGGTCCCGGTCGCCGGTGGCGTAAGGCAGGCTGGGACCGGACCACGTGTCCGAAACCTGGCCGGTCACCTGGCCGATCGCCTCCGCCGGGCACCCGGCCGGGCACCTGGCCAGCCCCCGGCCGCACCCCGGCCGACCGCTCGGCCGCACCCCCGGCCGCTCGCTCGGCCGGTCTACTCTCGGGAGCCACCCATGACCTCCGCCACCGCGGGCGAACGCGTCGCCGACCGGATCGAGGAGTTCTCCGGACGGCTGCTGGAGCTGAGCCGGACCCTGCACGCGGATCCGGAGCTGTCGTTCGCCGAGCACCGGGCGGCGGAGCGGCTGGCCGCCCTGATGGAGAGCGCGGGGTTCGCGGTCGAGCGCGGGGTGTACGGGCTGGATACGGCGCTGACCGCTTCGTACGGCAGCGGCGAGCTGACGGTCGGGGTGTGCGCGGAGTACGACGCGCTGCCGGGGATCGGGCACGCCTGCGGGCACAACGTGATCTGCGCGGCCGGCGCGGGGGCGGCGATCGGTCTGGCCGCGGCGGCCGACGAACTGAACCTGCGCGTCGTGCTGCTCGGCACCCCGGCGGAGGAGGAGGGCGGCGGGAAGGTGCTGATGCTGGAGCGCGGCGCGTTCGACGACGTCACGGTGGCGATGATGGCGCACCCGGGCAAGCACGACGACGTCGATCCGCGCTCCACGACGACGGCCGTCAGTCGCTTCGAGGTGACCTTCACCGGTAAGGCGTCGCACGCGGCGCTCGCTCCGCACCTGGCGGTGAACGCGGCCGACGCGGCGGTGGTCGCCCAGGTCGCGGTGGGCCAGTTGCGCCAGCAGTTGCCGGACGGCTACCGGGTCGCGGGCATCGTCCGGGACGGCGGCGAGCGGTCGAACATCATCCCCGAGCGGACCGTCCTGGAGTGGGAGGTGCGCACGCCGACGGCTGAGGAGCTGGCGTCGCTCAAGGAGAGGGTGCAGGCGTGCTTCCGGGGCGCGGCGGTGGCGACCGGCTGCGAGGTCGCCTTCCGGCCGACCCAGCCGGACTACCTGGACCTGCGCAACGACCCCTGGCTGATGGGCCGTTACGCGGAGGGGCTGCGCTCCACGGGCCGTACGCTCCCGGAGCCGCCCGCCGAGCCGCGTCGGCTCGGTGCTTCCACCGACATGGGCAATGTGACGCACGCGCTGCCCTCGATCCACCCGGGCATCGGCATCCTGGGGGCGGAAGGAGCGCCGCACACCAGGGAGTTCGCGCAGTGGACGGCGACGGCCGCGGCGGACGACGCGGTGCTGGCGGCGGCCCGCGCGATGGCGTGGGCCGGCCTGGACCTGGCGGCGGACCCGGAGCGGCGGGCGCACTACGCGCGGCTGTGCGAGGGGCGCGCGGGGCGTGGATGAAGCAGTGAGGCGAGCGCGACGGGCCCGGAGGTGAGCGGTCTCCCGAATGCTCGCGCGCCCGGATCGTCAGGGCCCGGTCAGGGCTTCCCAGCCCTGACCTGGCCCTGACCTGGGGCCTCGTTCTCAGGGCGCACAGCCGCGTATCGCAATGCAATACATCGCGATACACTGAGGGCATGAAGACCATCACGCAACGCGAACTGGCCGCTCGGTCCAAAGCCGTGCTCGACGATGTGGAAGGGGGCGAGACCTACCTGGTCACCCGGAACGGCACCGAAATCGCCGAAGTGCGGCCACTCGGCACCCGCCGCCGTTTCGTCCCCGTCGATGAGCTCCAGCGGGAGTGGCGCAACGCGCCGCGCGTCGACCATGCCAGGATGCGCGCCGAGGCCGACACGTTCCATGGCGACGAGGACCGCGTAGGCGACACCGACAACCCGTGGGAGAGCAAGCGTGACTGAGCGACGCCCGCGCGGACTGCTCGACACCTGCGTCATCATCGACCTGCCCGATCTCGACCCAGGTGCTCTGCCCGTGTCGGCGGCGGTATCGTCGATCGTCCTCGCCGAACTGGCGCAAGGCATCGCGATGACGTCCGACCCGGTGGAGATACTGGCTCGGGCGCACCGCCTGGCGGACATCGAAGCGACGTTCTCCGCCCTCCCCTTCGACCGTGAAGCGGCCCGCAGGTTCGGCACGCTGGTCGCACTGACCATCCAGGCGAAACGCAACCCACGCCCCCGCCGCGTGGACCTGATGATCGCGGCCACTGCCGCCGCACAGGATCTGCCGCTCTACACGCGGAACCCCGACGACTTCAAGGGACTGGAACAGGGCGTGGAGGTCATCGCGGTCTGAGCGGGGCAAGGCGGTCGAAATCCTGACGCGGAGCACGCAAAGCCGGGCGGGCAGGACCCACCGGTGCAGCCCCCTCAAGCCCGTGAGCACAGGCTCAGCCATCCTCGCGGAAGCCGCCGAGTTCTTCGATCCGCTCCCGGCTGAGGCCGGTCGGCGGCGCGACGCGAGATGCCCGCGTGCCGTCCAATCGACGGAGCGGGTCGCACATCCGGTCCCGCATGACCGGCGCGATCAGCACTTCCCCCCAGACGGTCTTGCCCACCGGGCGGTCAGCGATGTCCCAGCGGGCCGCGAGCGCTGCGACGAGGAGGAGCCCGCGGCCGGTTGTGGCTTCGGGGCCGGGGAGTTCGGGATCGAGGGGCGGACGCTGCTCGGTGCGGGTGTCGAGCCGGAGCGGCGGCCGGAGCCGGAGGAGGACGCGGCGGAAGCGTCGGACCTGTTCCGGGCGCTGGGCAAGCAGGTCAAGCTGCTGCGGCAGCGGGCGGGGCTGACGCAGAAGGAGCTGAGCGACCGGCTCGGGTACGGGGAGACCTGCCCCGCCACCGTCCACGTCCGGGACTCCAAGGACAAGCAGGGGCCGCAGCTCGCCTTCGCCCCCGCCGAGTGGTCGGCCTTTGTCTCGTACACCGCAGATCTCGGCTGATCCCCCTCAGCGGTGAGCGGAAGGGTGCTTCCGGGGCTCACCCCTCGTCCCGCCCCGAGACGAACGGCGGGTCGTCCGGCTCGGGGATCTGGTCGCTCCAGCCGCCCGGGACCGCGCGGCCCTGCTGTTCACGGAAGCGGACCGGGGCCGTGCCGACGCGGCGGGTGAACAGGCGGCTGAAGTACGCGGGGTCGTCGTAGCCGACCCGGCGGGCGACGGCCGCGACCGGTAGTTCGGTGGCGACCAGGAGTTCCTTGGCGCGGCCGAGCCGGATGCCCAGCAGGTAGTCCTTGGGGCTGCAGCCGGCGGCGCGGCGTACGGCGGCGCGCAGTTCGGCCGGGGTCATGCCGTGCCGGGCGGCGTGTTCGGCGACGGACAGCGGCCGGAAGGCGTCGCGGGTCAGCGCGCCCAGGACCGGGTCGCCTTCGCCGTTGGTGTCGGCGCGGGCGCGGCGCAGCGCGACGAGGAGTTCGTGGACGGCGGCGGCGGTCTCGACTTCGAGCAGCGGGTTGCCGCGTCGCGCGGCGCGGGCGATCCGGCCGACGGCGGTGCGGGCCCCGGCGGTGTCGGTGAGCGGGACGACGGGTCGGCCCGGTTCGATGTAGCCGAGTTCGGTGTAGGTCGCGGCGGCGGGGCCGGTGAAGTCGACGAAGCTCTCGTCCCAGCCGGTGCCGGGGTCGGAGCCGTAGTGGTGCGGGACGTCGGGGGTCAGCCAGAGCAGCGCGGGGGCGGTGACCTGCTGGCGGCGCCCGTCGACGCCCTGGAACCAGCCGCTGCCGGCGTTGATGACGACCGCGACGTGGTGGTCGAGCGAGCGCGGGCCCACCGTCGGCAGCACGCCGTGCTGGAGTCCGACGCCCAGGCACACCAGGCCCAGCCGGTGGTGCGCGGGGCTGGGTGTGAAGTACCTCGTCCATGTGCGGTACATGTACGCTCCCACCTCCCGTTTTCTGTCCAAACAACGCTGATCTTTGTCCATGGACCGCTCCACCGCCAGGGGTGAGGCTGGCCCGTATCGGGATGCGGGCGCGAGAGCGCGAGAAGATGGGCGGGGACGTGCCGGAGTTCGTTGTCGGGACCGACAGTTTCGAGCTGGACGGGCGGCCGGTGCGGCTGCTGTCCGGCGCTGTGCACTACTTCCGGGTGCACGAGGCCCAGTGGGGCCACCGGCTGGCGATGCTGCGCGCGATGGGCCTCAACTGCGTCGAGACGTATGTCCCGTGGAATTACCACGAGCCGCGGCAGGGGGTCCACCATGATGTGGAGGCGCTGGGGCGTTTCCTGGACGCGGCGTGGGAGGCCGGGCTGTACGCGATCGTCCGGCCGGGCCCGTATATCTGCGCCGAGTGGGAGAACGGCGGGCTGCCGGACTGGCTGACCGGGCCGCTCGGCCGCCGGGTGCGGACCCGGGACGCGGAGTATCTGGCTCTGGTGGACCGGTGGTTCCAGCGGGTGCTGGCTGAGGTGGCGCCCCGGCAGATCGACCGCGGCGGTCCGGTGGTCATGGTGCAGGTGGAGAACGAGTACGGCTCGTACGGCTCCGACCAGGAGTATCTGCGGCACCTCGCGGACACCCTGGCCGAGTGCGGCGTGAGCGTGCCGCTGTTCACCTCGGACGGGCCCGAGGACCACATGCTGACCGGCGGTTCCGTCCCCGGTGTGCTGGCCACCGCGAACTTCGGCTCCGGCGCCCGCGAGGCGTTCGAGGTACTGCGGCGGCATCAGGCGGACGGGCCGCTGATGTGCATGGAGTTCTGGTGCGGCTGGTTCACGCACTGGGCTGCCGAGGAGGCGGAGGGCGCCGGGCGCGGTGCGGAGGCCGAGCAGGGCGTGCGGTCCGCGCGGGAGGCGGCGGACGCGCTGCGCGAGATTCTGGAGTGCGGCGCGTCGGTCAACCTCTACATGGCGCACGGCGGCACCAACTTCGCGGGCTGGGCGGGCGCGAACCGCTCCGGGGCGTACCACCGCGGCGAGCTGCGGCCCACCGTCACCTCGTACGACTACGACGCGCCGATCGATGAGTACGGGCAGCCGACCGAGAAGTTCTGGGCCTTCCGGAACGTCCTCGCCCCGTACGCGGAGGGGCCGCTGCCCGGGCTCCCGCCCGACCCCGTGCCGCTGGGCGAGCCGGCGCGCAGCGGGCCGCTGGAGTGGGCCCCGCTGCCGGACGTGCTGGAGACGCTGGGCGGGCGCGAGGTGACGGCCGCCGTGCCGCCGACCTTCGAGGAGCTGGGCGTGGACCGGGGCGTGGTCCGCTACCGGCTCGACATTCCCGGGCCGCGGCAGCCGTACCCGCTGAGCGTCGTGGGCCTGCGGGACCGCGCGGTGGCGTACGTGGACGGGGTGCGGACGGCCGTGCTCAGCGGCGAGGACGCGGTGGTCGGGGAGGTGCCGGGCCCGGCGGCGGTGGAGCTGTGGGTTGAGTCGCTGGGTCGGGTCAACTACGGGCCCCGGCTGGCCGAGTCCAAGGGCATCACCGGCGGGGTGCTGCACGAGCGGCAGTATCTGCACGGCGTACGGGCGCGGGGGCTGCGGCTGGACGCGCTGGACGAGGCCGAAGCGGTCGCGAAGCTGACGTTTTGGCCGCTGGACGATGGCTCGGGGGCGGGGCCTGGCCTGTACCGGGGCACGGTCGAGGTGCGCGGGCCGGGCGACGCCGCGCTCGAACTGCCCGGCTGGACGCGGGGGTTCGTCTGGCTGAACGGCTTCTGCCTCGGCCGCTACTGGGAGGCCGGGCCGCAGCGGGCGCTGTATGTGCCGGGCCCGGTGCTGCGCGCGGGGGCGAATGAGCTGCTGGTCCTGGAGCTGGAGGGGCCGGCCGGGGGGCATGTGCAGCTGAGCTGAGGCGGGGGCAGGAGCAGCGGGGCCGGTCGCGCGAAGCGACCTGCACCCTCTCTAGTGCGGCGCGCGGCGTGCTGCCCGCGCCCCTACTTGTGCTTCGCGGCCCCCAAGTCCTTCACCGTGAAGCTGTCGAGGCAGAACTCCGCCGTCCCGCTGTCGCCGGTCTTGCGCAGCCCGACCCACGCCACGCCCTGGGCCGGGGCCGTGAACTCGTAGGCGTGCTCGGTCGGGTCGGTGGCCACCGGCATCGGGGTGCGCGACAGCTCGCGCGCGTCCGGCTCGTCGGCCGCGGTGATCCACGCGTACTGCCCGGCCGTCTCGTTCTCGTAGCGGAACGTCACCCGGTAGCGGTGCCCCGGCTCGAAGCGGACGGTGTGCGGGACGGTGCGGTAGACCAGCCCGTCGTTCTCGCCGCGCGACTTGAGCGACTCGCTGCCGTCGATGACGTCGTCGACGGCCTTGCCGTTCCAGCCGCGCTGGGTGAAGGGCGCGTGCCGCTGCGCGATGTGCGTGCGCGGGTCGGTGACCTTGCCCGCGTCGCCCTTGACGAAGACGCCCCAGCCCTGCGGGACGTGCTGGAAGTCCTCGAAGGCGAGGGCGCCGGGCTGGGTGGTGGGCCGGCCGGCCGCGATCCGCACATTGCCGAAGCGGACCCGGGCCTCGCCCTTCGCCGCCGTCAGCGACAGCGTGACCGGGCCGCCGCCCGCCGGGACGGTGAAGTGGGTGAACATCCGCTGGAAGCGGGTGCCGCTCTTGCGGTCCGAGGCGACATGGTTGCCCGCGGTGGAGGTCTCGGTCCAGTTGACGGCCGTGACGCCGTCCGCGGTACGTACTTCCAGGGCGGCCCTGCGCCGCTCCCCCGCCTTCGCGCCGACCTCGACCTGTACCGAGGCCACGTACGTCCCCGGCGCGAGCCGGGACAGCTTCTGGCCGGCCGAGGCCGCGCCGCCGCCCGTGAGCACCAGGTCGTAGTCGCCCAGCTCGCTCAGCTCGACCGCCGCCGCGCCCTTGACCTGCCAGGCGTCCAGATTCCCGGAGTTGAAGGCGGGGTCGCTCAGCGCCGTGCCCTCGCCCCAGCCCGGCCCCCGCTGCTCGCGGACCCGCTCGCGGTACACGACGTAGGGCTGTCCGGCCCGCGCGGTGACGCTGATCCGGCCGCCGCGCACCGGGACCTCGACGGCGTCGGCGCGCCCCTGGTCGGTGAGCCGGTGGAGCACCACCGTGGAGCGCCCGCGCCAGCCGCGTGGCAGCTCCCAACTGCTGCTGCCGCCCTTCGGGTTGTAGTGGTAGAGCTTGGCCGGGTCGGTGGCCTCACGCGGCTCCCAGGGCAGCAGGTAGCAGCCGTCGTCGTAGACGGTCCGGCCGTCCGTGCTGATCCGGCGGACGCCGCCCGTGTCGGAGACCGAGGTCTTCGTGGGGCCGAAGAAGCTGATCTCGTGCTCGCCCCAGCTTTTGACCGGGTACGCCTGGAGGTACTTCGCGGGCAGGCTGTCGGTCCAGATCAGCCGGTAGAAGGCGTTCCAGTCGTTCTTGCCCACCCAGCCCTCGAAGTTGCCGGTGCGCGGGATGCCGAGCAGCGTGGGCCACTTGTCGGCGAAGACGTCCTTCTGGTGGTTGCGCACGAAGCGGATCAGCTTCGAGTTGATGCCGCGCGAGGTGTCGGGGCCGTAGTCGACCTCGGTCGCCCAGTGCGACCACAGCCCCGAGCGCTCCAGGCCGTGTCCCCATTCGCTGGTGACCTGCCAGCCCTGGTCGCGCAGGTGCCGCTGGAGCCGGTCGGAGTTCCAGCCGGACTCGCGGAAGACGTCGATGTAGAGCATGTTCAGCGCCGGATCGGTCTCGTCGCGGAGCTGTTGGAAGCGCTGGGCGATGTCGCCGGAGACCAGGTCGCGGCGGGGGTCGATGCGGTACGACTGGTCGAGCCAGTCCCACTGCTCGTCGGTCTTGTCGACGAGCTTCTCGGAGAAGGCGTTGGCGACCGGGTAGGACTCGGTGGCGTTGACGTGCACCGCGAAGTCGGTGTTCCACTTCTTGCCGGCGCGCAGCAGCGTGTTGAGGTCGGCGAGGCCGCCCGCGCGCTTGTTGTAGTTGCCGCCGTAGTCGGGGTGCGCCGAGTCGTGGCCCTCCGACTGGTAGCCCTTGAGCAGTGTGAACTGCCGTAGCCCGTCGGTCGCCAGCGAGATCCGTTTGACGTTGTCGAGGGTGGCCAGGAAGGGGTTGGTGGCCTGGCTGGCGAAGTTGAAGGGGATGTGCGGGACGACGCGGAGGTGCTGTTCGTCGGCGCCGAGCGGGGTCACCATGATGTCGCGCAGCGCGATGGCGGCGTCCTGCCAGTCCACCGTTCCGTCGCCGTTGCGGTCGCGGGTGACGATGACGGTGGCGTACGGCAGCGGTTCGGTCGCCTCCGGCGGCGCGCTCGCGGCCCGGTGGGTCCACTGGCCGCAGCCGAGCCGCGCCGTGGTGTAGCCGGCCTGGCCGTCCTTGGCGGCCTTCTTGACCGTCTGCCGCCAGAAGCGGCCGTTGTCCCAGGTGCTGCCGGCGGCGGGTTTGTCCCAGACGGTGTTGGTCTCGACGGCGGCGGCCAGCTTGTCGTGGCTGACGACGGCGTACGCGCAGCCGACCGGGGCCGCGTCGGCGGGGGTGTCCGCGCCGACCTTGACGAGCGTGTCGCCGCTCTTGGCCTTGTCCAGCTCGATCCGGGCCGCGAGCAGCGTCGCGCCGGGCTGGTCGGACCGTACGCTCAGCAGCGCGAGGGCCGGGATGCGCAGGGTGCCGACGCGCAGCGCCTGGGTGTCGGCGATCCGGGTGACCCGCCAGTCCAGCTGCCGTCCGTCCAGCCGGATCTCCACGTCGATCTCGGTGCCGCCGTCGAAGGCGAGGGTGTACGCGATGCCGCCGCTCCGGGAGCGGCTGCTGACCTTCGGGGTCTGTTCGACGCCGTCGATCAGCAGCGAGCCGACCGCGTCCTCCTGGCCGTGCAGCAGTGCCCCGGTGGCGCGGTCGGTGTACGACACGACGCGCGGGAAGTCCGTGGCGACGCGCACTTCCAGGTCGGCGGAGCGCAGCACGCTCTCGGCGGGCGCGGCCTGCGCGGTGCCGCCGCCCGCGGTCAGGGCGGTGCCGATGCCGGCCAGCGCCGTGGTGACCACGACCGCCCGGCGGCTGGGTCCGGGGTCCACTGCTTCCTGCGGGGCTTCCGGGTTCACGATGCTCGCTCCTCCTGATACCGACGGTCCGTACCCGCCACACAGTGCTGCGGGGGTGGCGGACGCGCCTATGGACAAAGGAGGGACAGGTGTTGGACTAATGCTGTCGGGGTGGGGT
>NZ_JAYMZR010000136.1:0-15136 GCF_035828615.1 Streptomyces sp. H27-D2
CATCTTGACCGCCTCGTCCTTGAATTCAGGACTGAACTTCTTGCGCTGCTTTGCCACGTACTCTCTCCGTTGCTTCGGACATTCATCCTATTGGGACGACTGTCCGGAAACTTCGGGGCGCCTCAGACCGACCGCCCGAAAGTGGCACGGGAGGGGCGTCCAGGCTGGTGTGGTCGGGCTTTGCGGGGCAGACTGACTCAGGAGTGGGCGAGGGCCAGGACGGTGTTGTGGCCGCCGAAGCCGAGGGAGTGGCTCAGGGCGAGGCCGATGTCCTGGGTGCGAGCCTTTCCGGCGATCAGGTCGATGCCGCCGGTGGTGTCGTCGGGGTGCTCGAAGTTCGCCGTGGGCGGAGCACACCCGCGGGCGATGCTGAGGACGGTCAGTGCGGCGTCGATCGCTCCGGATGCTCCCATGGTGTGCCCGAGGACGCCTTTGGCGGCGCTCACAGTGGGAGCGTGCGGTCCGAACAGTTCACGGATCGCGGTCGCCTCGACACGGTCGTTGAGGGGCGTGCTGGTTCCGTGGGCGTTGATGTGGTCGACGTCGCGGGTATGCGCGTCGGCGTCGGCCAGCGCGGCGGAGATCGCGCGGCGCAGCCCGGCGCCGTCCGGGTCCGGTGCTGTGGCGTGGTAGGCGTCGCTGGTGGTGCCGTGGCCCACCAGGACGGCGAGCGTGCGGGCACCGCGGGCGTGGGCGTGGGGAGTGCGTTCGAGGACGAGCAGGCCCGCGCCCTCGCCCAGGACAAAGCCGTCGCGGTCCCGGTCGAAGGGGCGTGAGGCGTGGCCGGGGCTGTGGTGGTTCCGGGAGAGGGCTCCCATCTTGGCGAATGCCGAGGCGCAAAGCGGCGTGATCATGGCGTCGGTGCCGCCCGCGAGGGCGATGTCGCACAGGCCGGCCTCCAGTAGAAGGGAGGCGGTGATGACGGCGGTGGCGCCCGAGGCGCAGGCGGTGGAGGTCTGCAGCGAGGGTCCTCTGATGCCAAGGTCGAGGGCCAGGTGCCCGGCGGTCATGTTGGGCAGGAATCCGGTGAGGGTGAGCGGTGAGACGCCGGTCGGCCCGGCCTCCATGAGCTTGCGGTGCTGGGCCTCCAGGATGCCGATGCCGCCTGCGGCGGAACCCACGACCAGTGCCACCCGGTCCGCGTCCCACCGGGCCCGGTCCAGGCCGGCGTCGGCCAGTGCTTCGTGGGCCGCGGCGAAGAGGAACTGGGTGGCGCGGTCGTAGCGCCAGGGCTGGCGGGCCGGTGTGCTGGTTCGGGGGTCGAACCCTGGGACGCGGCACGCCAGGGTCACCGGAAGGCCGTCGAGTTCGGGGTCGGGGTGTGAGGCGTAGACCCCGCCGCACACGCCCTGCCAGGTCGCTTCGGTACCGATGCCGGCCGGGGTGATCAGGCCGATGCCGGTGACCGCGATGGCTCGGGCCACTACGCGGCCCCGATGTCGCGCTGGTGGATGAGGTCGTTGACGGCACTGGCGACTTCGTCGACGGTCAGGGTGGCGTCGGCGTCGCTGTCGTCGAGGGGGATGTCCCAGTGCTCCTGCAGGGTGACGAACAGTTCGACCACCGCCAGGGAGTCGAGGTCCAGGTCGCCGAGGGTGGCTGCGGGCCGGACACGCTCCTCGGGCGCCTCGAACTTGTCGGTCAGGGTGGTCACCAGGTGCTGGTAGACGGCGTTCATGCGTGGCTCCTCAGTGGATCGGTTGTGGTGGACGTGCGCGGTGTGGTGGACGTGCGGGGTGGGCTGGGGTTGGTGAGGTCCGGGCCGGGGCCTGCCCGTTGGGTGCAGGGGACCGCCGCGGGCCAGTTCAGGGTGACCGACGCCCAGGTCAGGCCGCCTCCGAAGGCGGTGAGCAGAGTGCGTGCACCGGGGGCGACCTGCCGGTGCACCGCGGTGTCGGCCATGACCAGCGGGATGGAGGCGGCGGCGGTGTTGCCGACCTCGTGGATGTTCCCGTGGCAACGGGGCGCGGGGATGGCCAGCCGCTCGGCGACGGAGTCCAGGATGCGCTGGTTGGCCTGGTGTGCGATGAAGGCCTCGACGTCGGCGGGCAGCCACCGGGTCCGGTCCAGGACCTCGCGGGCGGACTGGGTCATCCGGCGGACCGCGTGGGCGTAGACCTCACGCCCGCGCATCTGGAAGTAGTGGGCGTCGGGATCAGGTTCGGGCAGCAGGCGGGGATGCCGGGAACCACCGCCGGGCACGGTGATGAGCTGGTGTCCGCTGCCGTCGGCGCCGAGGTCGGCGGCAAGGACCGCGCCGGGGCGGTCGGGCGGGCCGGGACCGAGCAGGACGGCTGCGGCGCCATCGCCGAAGATGGGCGCGGTGCCGCGGTCGTGCGGGTCGACGATGGTGGAATAGGTATCGGCGGCGACGACCAGCGGGGCGACGCAGGCACCACCGCGGATGAACGCGGTAGCGGTGGTGAGCGCGTAGAGGAATCCCGAGCAGACGGCGGCGAGGTCGAAGGCGGGGACGGTGCCCAGGCCCAAGCGGTGCGCGAGGTGCGGCGCGGTGGCCGGGCAGGGGTGGTCGGGGGTGCTGGTGGCCAGGATCAGCATGTCGGGCGTGGGCGGCGGCCCGGAGGGCTGCGCCCGCGCCGCCGACTCCAGGGCCGCCCGCCCGGCCGCGACGGCCAGGTCGCCGGTGCTCATGCCCGGGGCGGCACGGCGGCGGGTGGTGATCCCGGTGCGGGTACGGATCCAGTCGTCGCTGGTGTGCAGCCCGCCTGTGGCGATGACCTCGTCGTTGCCGACCACGAGGTCGGGCAGGCAAGCGCCGATGCCGATGATGACTGCGGTGAGGCCGTCGAAGCGCATGGGATTTCTCCTGGAGCCGGGTCGGGTCAGAACGCGGTGAACGGCGAGGGGGGCTTGGGGATACCGGCCAGACCGCCGTCAGGCACGGCGAGGCCGCCGTCGACGGCGAGCGCGTGCCCGGTGACGAAGGAGGAGGCTGGCGAGGCCAGGAACAGGGTGGCGAGCGCGACCTCTGCGGGGGTGGCCCAGCGGCCTGCCGGGACGTGGCTCATCAGCCAGTCCGAGAGCGGTTCGGTGCCGCTGGCGAAGGCGGTCATGTCGGTGCGGGTCCAGCCCGGGCACAGGGCGTTGACGCGGATCCCCTGCCGCGCCCAGCCGACCGCGAGGCTGCGGGCCAGGGAGACCTGGGCAGCTTTGGAGGCCGCGTAGGCCTCCATCAGGGGGACACCGATGCGGCCCGCGACGGAGGACATCAGCACCAGGCTGGCGCGCTCGGATTCCGCCAGGTACGGGTGGGAGGCACGGCAGACGGCCGCGGTGGCGTTGAGGTTGACCGCCAGGACCCGGTCCCAGACCTGCTGCGGGAGCTGCTGCAGCGGGACGAGCAGCGGGGTGCCGTCGTCGGCGTGCGCCACGATGCCGGCGTTGTGGACGACGATGTCGAGGCCGCCCAGCGCGGCCGCGGCCTGGTCTACCACCTCGTCCGCGGCACCGGTGTCGGCGAACTCGCCAGCGACGGCGACGGCCTTACGGCCGCGCTCCTCGATCGCGCGGACGGTGCCGTCCAGCGCCGCCTGGGTCCGGGCGGCCACGGCAACGTCGGCACCGGCGTCGGCTAGGGCCTCGGCGACGGCCCGGCCGATGCCGCGCGATGCGCCGGTGACCAGGGCGCGGGCACCGTCGAGTCGGAAGGAGTCGAGAGCGTTCATGCGAGCAGCCTTTCGAGGAGGTGGTGCGGAACGTGGTCGGGGGTGGTGTGCAGCGAGGGGGCGCCGCTCCATTGGAGGAGGACGGTCCCCCAGGTCATGCCGGCGCCGAAGACGGTGATCAGGGCGAGGTCGCCGGGCTGCAGGCCGTGTTCCGCGGCGGCAGTGGCCAGCGCGAACGGGGCGCTGGCGGCGCCGATGTTGCCGACGGCGTCGCCGATCACGGTGACCTGGTCGTCGGTCAGGCCCAGCTCCCGGCTCAGTTGGCGCAGGACGACCGGGTTGGGCTGGTGCGCGATGAGGCGCTTGATGTCGGTGACTGCCAGTCCGTTGCGGTCGAGGGCGTCGTGGACCAATTGGGGGAAGACGTCGCTGATGAAGTGGCTGACGGCCCGTCCGTCCATGCGGATGCGGTGCCCTCCATCGAGCAGGGTGTCCGCGCTGGCCGGGTTGCGGCTGCCGCCGGCCGCGATCAGGACAAGGTCAGCCAGCGTGCCGTCGGAGCCCAGGACGAAGTCGGTGAAGCCGTGCGGAGCGGCGACGGTGCCCAGGACGGCGGCGGCGGCGCCGTCCGCGAACAGTACGGCGGTGCCCCGGTCGGCGGGGTTGAGGAATTTCGAGTAGGCCTCGACGCCGACGACGACGGCGTAGCGGGCCGTCTCGTCGGCTCGCAGCCAGTCGTGGGCCACCTTGGTTGCGAACAGCCAGCCGGAGCAGGCTGCGCTGACGTCCAGGGCCACCGCGTGGGTGGCGCCGACGAGGGCCTGGATCCGGCAGGCGGTGGAGGGGCCGAGTTCGTCGGGGGTGGAGGTGGCGCAGATCAGCACGTCGATGGAGCGGGCGTCGATGCCCGCGGCCCGGACCGCCGAGCGCACCGCGGCGGCGGCCAGGTCGGAAGCTGCCTCGTCGGGCGCGGCGGTGTGGCGCGTGTGCACGCCGGTGCGCTCGCTGATCCACTCCGCACTCACCCCGGCGGCCCGGGCGACCTCGGCATTGGTGCGGATCCGCTCGGGCAGGTAGGTGCCCATGCCGAGGACGCCGATCGCACGGTCTGCGGTGTTCCTGGTCATGCTGTACCTCCACGGTGCCAGTCGAGCGCGTCGGCCAGGGCCTGGTTGTAGTCGGGTGCCGCCAGCGGCGCCGGGACGATCCCGGCGGGGTAGGCGAACGCTTCCTCGATCAGCGGGAGGTGCGGGAGCAGGTCGTCGCAGAGGCGGTCGACGAGCGCGGACAACTCCTGGACGTCTTCCGGTCGCAGGGTTCCGACGGCCAGCAGGGACGCGGCCGAGCGGCCTGCCGCGACCACGCCGTGCAGGCAGGCCAGCAGCCGCAGTGCGGTCGCCAGCTGCGGGTCGACCACGGCCGCGACCGTGCGGGCGACGTCGTCGGCGGCGAGGCGCCGGGTGTAGGCCTCGCCCAGTTCGCCGGCCTGCTCCAGGAGCGGGTTCCACACCTCGAACGCCTCGGCGCCGTTGGCGCTGCGCCCGTCCCGCAGGCGGCGCAGGCGTCCGACGAGCGTGTGCTCATGGGCCCGGGTGACGCCGGCCCACCAGGCGGGGTCCGAGGAGGCGCCCCGGACCGCCGGGGCGACGGCCTCGACGCCGCCCTCGCCGACGCCCTCCTCGACCAGGGCCCGGCCGAGGTCGTACAGGATGAGCTGGCTGTCGCCGCCGGCTGCGTCGAAGGCGTGGAAGAAGCCGTGGTAGGCGGTCATCCGGTTAAGGTCCAGGTGGCCGGAGAGCCCGCAGCGGCGTTGGCACTCCGCAGTGATCCGGGCTGCCTCCCGGACCGCGAGGGCCTTGTATCCCGCCAGGGGCCGGCTCACCGCCGCCCACGGGCCGAAGCCCATCGCGGTGCCGAGATCGTCCGTAGCGGCGGGATCCGTCGCGGTTGCGGTTCCCGCGGGGGCGAGGGATGCGGCCCACAGGGTCCTGGCCGCGTCCGCCGCACAGGTCAGCGCGAACGCGTCGGCGAGTGCGCCGAGCAGGGCGCGCTGCTGGGTGCGGTACTCCAGCAGGGGGATCCCGGGGGCCAGGCGGCCCTGGCTCACGCGTCGGCGTGCGTAGCTCAGGGCGAGGACTGCGGACTGGCGGGTGGCGGCAGCGGCGGCCGACGGCACAGTACCCCACAGGTCCTGGCCCACGCACAGGGTGCGCTGCAGCCGCACGTCCACCGAGCCCAACGGGTCGTGGAAGGTCCCCTCGTCGCTGATGTGCGCACTGTCGCGCAGCCACCGCTCGTAGGGCAGGCGGAGGTGGTGGAAACGCACCTGCGTGTAGTCCAGCGGGAGTTCACTCAGCTCGATGCGCTGCGACAGTTCAACCCCGGTCAGCGGCCCGTCGGCGTCGCTGATGTCCACGACGAACGCGAACACCCCGCAGTCGGCGCGGTCGACGAACAGCCGGGCCAGGACCACAGCGGTGTGCACCACTCCCGGGGTTCCTACCCCGGCGAACTTCGAGGCTGCCGCATCGGGCGTGTGCAGCACGAACTCCCTTGCGGCCGGATCGAACTCGGCACGGGTGCGGACGTCCAGGTGGCTCGTCGCCTGCCCCACCTCCGTGATCATGTAGGAGCCCCTGGCCCGCCCGGACTCCAGTGCCTGGACATGGGCCTTGATCCCCTCCGGCTCCGCGGCGAGGTGAAGCATGGAGCCCAGGCAGAGCAGGTAGTGCACCAACGACGCCATGCACAGGGCCGGATCGGCGGCCATCGCCCAGGCGTGCAGCGCAGCCAAACGGGCGGGATCCTCGAAGAGTTCGCGGGCGGTGGGCAGTCCCCGGCCCAGCTGGCTCTGGCGCCGGGCGACACGGGTACCGATGCGCTCCGGACCGGGCGCCGCAGGCACCCGTTCCGGAGTCAGCAACTCACCCAGGGAGGCGAGAAACACGGGGTCGCAGGGACCGTGGACGAGCAGCGCCAGTTCGGCACCGGGACTCCGGGACGGGGATGCGCTGTGCATAGAGACCTCCGGGAAGGTGTCGTGGTCGCGCAGGGAGCTCATGCCGACCGCCAGGCGAACGCCTCGGCCAGCGGAGCGTGGACTGTGACGGGGCGGTCCGCCAGGACGCGATGGGCGCTCTGCGCCAGGGCGCTGCCGGTCCCGGCCTCGAAGAACGTGGTGGGACGCTGCTGCGCCGCCTGCAGCAGTACCTGGGGCAGTCGCACCGGCCGGATCAGGCAGTCGGCCAGTCGACGGGGCAAGTCGTCGGCAGGGGTGTAGGCCCGTCCGGCGACCGCCGAGTAGACGACGCACCCGGCCTGCCGCGCCGAGTAGGCGCGCACGGCGGCCGCGAACGTCTCGGCCTGCCGCACCAGGGCCGGGTGATGGGAGGAGAAGGGCAGTCGCAGCCGAGCGGCCGTCACTTTCCTCGCGGCCGCGTGCTCCTCCAGCGCCGCCAGTTCCGCCACCGGCCCGCTGACGACGGTGGCACCGCTGTCGTTGACGCAGGCCACCACCACATTGCGGGTCTCGGGACGGTCCAGCAGTTGGGCCGCGACCGGCTCGGCGCACGCCAGGAAGCTCATGCCGCCGGGGCAGGAGGCGAGGACCACGGCCAGGTCGTAGGCGATCCGGGCACCGTCGCCGATGCTGTACACGCCTGCTGCAGTCAGAGAGGCGATCTCGCCAAAACTGATGCCGAGTACCGTGTCCGGTTCGCCGGAGGCTTCGCGGAGCGCTTGATGGATCGCCATGGAGGCTCCGAAGACCGCGAGTTGGGCTGTTCCGATGGTGGCACGGTCCAGATCCCGCCCGCTGGGCGCCCGGTCGCCGAACAGCCAAGGGCTCAGCGGCAGCGCACCGTGCTCCAGCGCGACCTGGTCCACCTGCTCGAACACGGCAACGGCGGCCCGCCGCAGCGCGCCACCGGGGCGGGTGAGCCGCACCAGCGGGCTGATCGGGAAGTCACCCTGACCCGGAAACAGATGCACGATGCCGGGGACAGTCGGCGCCGCCCGGTCCGCTGTCACGCGGCTGTGGCGCATATCGCTCCTCCCTCGGCCCGATACGGACCGGAAAGCAGCCGGACGGGTGGACGGAGGTCCAGGATCGCCACCAGCATCCCCGCGGCGGTGAGGCACCCGGCATCGGACGTCGGCAGGTCCGGCCCGGTGCGGTGCGGGGAGCTGTGGCTCCCCTGGATCGCGGCAAGGTCGTGGGACATCTGGTATTGCCGAGTGACCGCGTACCGGGGAGCCGGGGCGGGCAGAGCGGTGGGATCGGTGGCGAAGTCGAGCAGGGCCGGGTCCAGCGGGGCGGTCCAACGGGGGTCGATGACAGTGACCGGGATGCCCTGCCCGCTGAGTTGGGCGGCGGCGGCCAGGCAGGGTGCGGCGAGGGGGCCGACCGCGATCAGGAGGACGTCGGCGGCGGGGTCTTCGCGCAGCACGTGGAGGCGTCCCTGGCTGCGCAGGGCGGGGATGTCGGGTCCTGCGGCGGCTTTGGGGTAGCGGATGGCGGTGGGGCCGTCGTGGGTGCTGACGGCTTCGCGCAGCAGTTCGCGCAAGGAGGCGGGGTCGCGGGGGGAGGCCAGCCGCAGGCCGGGGATGGCGGGCAGGACGGAGGCGTCCCACATGCCGTGGTGGCTGGGTCCGTCGGGGCCGGTGATGCCGGCGCGGTCCAGGACGAAGGTGACGGGCAGGTGGTGCATCGCCACGTCGGTGAGGACTTGGTCGAAGGCGCGGTTGAGGAAGGTGGCGTAGAGCGCGACGACGGGGTGCAGGCCGCCCAGGGCGAGGCCGGCCGCGCTGGTGACGGCGTGCTGTTCGGCGATGCCGACGTCGAAGACCCGCTCGGGGAACGCGGCGGCGAAGGGGGCGAGTCCGGTGGGTCTCAGCATGGAGGCGGTGATGGCGACGAGGTCGTCGCGTTCGGCTCCGAGTTCGCGCAGTGCGTCGCCGAAGACGCTGGTCCAGGTGGCACTGCTGGTGCTGGCGGTGGTGGAGGTGGTGGGATAGCCGGTGGCCGGGTCGACGACACCGACGGTGTGCAGGCAGTCGGCTTCGTCGTTCTCGGCCGGGGGGTAGCCCTTGCCCTTGAGTGTTTCGACGTGCAGCACCGCGGGGCGGTTCAGGGCGCGGGCGCGGCGCAGTGCGTGCTCGAGGGCGGTGGTGTCGTGGCCGTCGACGGGGCCGAGGTAGGCGAAGCCCAGGTCGGTGAAGACGTTGCGGCGCTCCTCGGAGCCGGCGTCGGTTTTGAGGGTGGTGAGGTGGTTGGTGAGGGCGCCGGTGGTGGGGGCGTAGGAGCGGCCGTTGTCGTTGAGGACCACGATGACGGGGCGGTCGGGGGCCGCGCCCAGGTTGTTCAGCGCTTCCCAGGCCATGCCGCCGGTCATCGCCCCGTCCCCGATGAGGGCGACGACTGCGCGCTGGTTCTCGCCGCGCAGTTGGAAGGCTTTAGCGAGGCCGTCGGCGTAGGACAGGGCGGTGGAGGCGTGCGAGTTCTCGGTCCAGTCGTGGTCGGATTCGGCGCGGGAGGGGTAGCCGGCGAGGCCGTCGGGCTGGCGCAGGGTGTCGAAGTCGTCCTGGCGGCCGGTGAGGATCTTGTGGATGTAGGCCTGGTGGCCGATGTCGAAGATCAGCGCGTCGGTGGGGGAGTGGAAGACCCGGTGCAGGGCGAGGGTCAGCTCCACGACCCCGAGGTTCGGGCCGAGGTGGCCGCCGGTGACGGAGACCTTCTCGATCAGGAACGCACGGATCTCGTCGGCCAGTCGGGGCAGGGCCGAGGCGGGCAGGGCGCGCAGGGCGGCGGGGCCGGTGAGGCCGGGCAGCAGCGCGGAGACCGGGGTGGGGGAAATGGGGGTGGTGGTCATGGGGTCCTCACTGCTGAGGGGAGGGCGAAGTAGGTGGTTTCCCGGGTGGTTTCGCGTTCCGTGACGGTGAGGGGGCCCAGGGTGGCCAGGTGCGCGATGACTGCGTCGAGCAGGGCCGAGGGTGCGGAGGCGCCGGCGGTGAGGGCGATCACCTGGACGCCGTCGAGCCAGGCGGGCTGGATGGCGGTGGCGTCCTCGATGAGGTGGGCGGGGGTGCCCTGGCGGCGGGCGAGTTCGGCCAGCCGTACGGAGTTTGAGGAGTTGTCCGAGCCGACCACCAGGACCAGGTCGGCCTCGGCGGCCAGGGCTTGAAGGGCGTGCTGGCGGTTGGTGGTGGCGTAGCAGATGTCGTCGGAGGGCGGGTCTTTCAGGGCGGGGAAGCGGGCGCGGAGGGCGTCGATGACCTCGGCGGTCTCGTCGAGGGCCAGGGTGGTCTGGGTCAGGTAGGAGATGCGGGTCGGGTCGGGGATGTGCAGGGTGGCGACGTCGGCGGCGGTCTCGAGCAGGACGGTGGACTGCGGGGCTTCGCCGTAGGTGCCCTCGACTTCTTCGTGTCCGGCGTGGCCGATCAGGACGACGGTGTCGCCGCGGGCGGCGAACCGGACGGCTTCCTTGTGGACCTTGGTGACCAGCGGGCAGGTCGCGTCGACGACCTCCAGCTGCCGTTCGGCGGCCTGCTGGTGGACGGCGGGGGCCACCCCGTGGGCGGAGAAGACCACCGTGGCCCCTTCGGGCACGGCGTCCAGTTCGTCGACGAACACCGCCCCGCGGCGGGACAGGTCCCCGATCACGTGGGTGTTGTGGACGATCTGCTTACGGACGTAGACCGGGCCGTCGGTGCGGTCCAGTAGTTTCTCCACGGTGTCGATGGCGCGCTCCACCCCCGCGCAGAACGAGCGCGGCGCGGCCAGCAGCACCGTGCGCGGACCGGCCCCCACCGGTGACGGCACCGGTGCCCCGGTGGCGGGAGTCCGGACGGGACGCGCGTCGGCGGACACCGCGATGCCCAGCCCCACCGGGGTGGAGCCGCCGTCTCGGCGGGCGTGCGGGGCACCGGCCATCACCTCTCCCGGTGGGTCAGGACGTGCGCGAGCGCGGTCAGATCAGCCAGGGCTTCGGGGTGCGGGTCGGCCTCGTCCAGCGCCGCGAAGGCGCGGGCCAGTTCCTGCTGGGCGGCCTGCCCCGCGCTGCTGCGGCCTCCGGCCTCGCTCACCCAGCGGGCGGCCTGCGCCAGTTGATCGCCGGTCAACGGATCGCCGCCCGCGTACAGTGCGGCCAAGTCCCGGCCCGCCCGGGTGTCCGACGCCAGAGCGGCCAGCACCGGGTAGGTCTTCTTGCGCGCGGCGAGATCCGCGCCCACCGGTTTGCCGGTGATCCGCGGGTCGCCGAAAATCCCGAGCAGGTCGTCCACGATCTGGAAGGCCACTCCCAGATACCGTCCGAATCCGGCCAATCGCCCGGCACGGTCCTCCCCCGCGCCGCCGGCCAGCGCGCCCACCGCGCACGCGCAGCCCATCAGCGCCCCGGTCTTCGCCGACGCCATCGCGGTGTACTGCTCCACCGTCACGTCCGTGCGCAATGCGAAGGCCACATCGGCGGCCTGGCCCTCGACCAGTTCCACCACGGCCCCTGCCAGCCACGAGACCGACCGCGCCGCCCGGGGCCCGGGATCACCGGCCGCCGTCTGACAGGCCAGCGCCAGCAGCACGTCCCCGGTCAGCACCGCCGCCGGAACCCCGAACGCCCGCCACACCGTGGGCCGGTGCCGACGCGTCCGGTCACCGTCGATGATGTCGTCGTGGACCAGCGAGAAGGCGTGCACCAACTCGACCGCCACCGCCGCGCTCACCGCGTCCCGCGCCCGGCCGCCCACCGCCTCAGCACAGGCGAAGGCCAGCGCCGGACGCACCGCCTTGCCCCGCACCGCCGCCACGGACCGACCGTCGGCATCCAGCCATCCCAGGTGATAGCCGGCCGGCCAGGCCATCGCCGGCGGCAGCTGCTCGACCCAGCCGCGCAGCCCCGGCTCCACGCCGAGCCGGGCGCGGGCCAGCAGGTCCCGGCCCCGCCGCGCGGGCAGTTCGACAGCCGGCGCAGTCGCCATGACGTCTCCCTCTCATCCGAACGCATCCGAAACCTGAAATACGCGGGTGTCCTGATTACGGCGGCCGGTCCCCGGGCGCCGCCGCGATCAGGCACCCTTCAAGTGAGCGCCCATCCGTCCGGATGAGAGCCGTGTTCCGGGCGTGGAAGCGTGAACGCGTTGAACGCCACACGGCGGCGCACCTCGCGGGGCCCAGGAGGACCTCCATGCCCCACCGCCCCCCCAACCGCCAACTGACCGCACTGCTTCTGGAGGCCCACTGGAGCTCGGGAGAACTGGCGCGGGCCGTCAACGCCCTGGGCACGCTGCAGGGACTGCCGCTCCGCTACGACCGCACCGCGGTGGCCCACTGGCTCACCGGATCACGCCCCAACGGCCCCGTCCCCGACCTCGCGGCCCAAGCCCTCAGCCACCGCAGCGGACGGTTGATCACCGCCGCGGACACCGGCCTCGCCCAGTCCCTTCAGCCACACACGGCCCCCCGGGACAGGCCGGGCATGGAGAGCGACCCCGTACTCCGCCTGATCGCCCTGTGCCGAAACGACGCGGATCCCGCACGCCGGGCCGACCTCACCCAAGCCGCCTACACCCTGGCGATCCTCACCCTCCCCGCCTGGCCCCGCACCGGCCCCCTCCACCGCCCGGCGCTCAAGCGCGGAGCGTCGTCGGCCGACGTACAGACCCTCACCGAGATGACCGACGTCTTCTCCGGTCTGGCCGACGCCCACGGCGGCGCCCACGCCCGCTCCGCCCTGGCCACCTACCTCGCCGACGACGCCGGCCGCCTGCTGACCGCTCCCGCCCCCGCCGGCCTGCACCGTCAACTACTGACCTGCTGCGCCCAGTTGACCCACCTGCTCGCGTCCATGACCACCGACACCGGCCACCACGGCCTAGCCCAGCGCTACTACACAACAGCCCTGACCCTGGCCCACCACGCCAACGACCGCACCACCTACGCCATCACGCTGCGCGCCATGAGCACCCAGACGCTCCGTCTCGGCCACCCCCGTCGCGCCGCCGACCTCGCCGAAGCCGCCGTCGACACCGCCGGATCCGCGGTCGGCCCAGCCACCTTGGCTTTCCTCCTCGCGCAGCGCGCCCTCACCCACGCCACCAACGGCCGGCCCCGCCAAGCGCTGGCCGACCTGGACACCGCGGAACACGCGCACGACCGGGCCGCCATCCGCCCCGGGCCCTTCACCGCCTACCCACGGGCCGGACTCGACTACCAGCGCGCCGAAACCTTCCACCTCCTGGGCCGCCCCACGCTGGCCCTGGCCGCCTTCCACGCCTCGGCACGCCACCGCACCCCCGCCCAGCGCAAGAGCCAGGCCCTCACCGAGGTCCGGCTGGCCGAAATCCTGCTGTCCGCCGGCCAGTTGGAGGAGGCCTGCACCCACGGGCACACCTTCCTCGACCACTACCCCCACCTGCACTCCACCCAGGTCGACCAGGCTCTGGCCCGCCTGCGCCAACACCTGCTCAGCTTCCCCAACCAACCCCACGCCACCGCCCTGCAAGAACGCGCCCGCACCCTCAGCCCGTCCCGCACCGGTCACTGAGCCCACCCACCAGGCTGAGGCACCCGCCTCACCCCACCATCGCCGCTGTCCCATCGCCGGCCGATGCCCGACTCCAGGACGCGGCCGCTCCCCCGCTTCCCCCGTCGGCCTCGCCCGGGTGCGTCGACGCCTCCCCGGACGGCGCGGCGGGAGCGGATGCCCCGGGATCCGTCGAGGACACACCAGGCACAGTCGGGACAGCCGGGGCACTCAAAGCAAAAGGATCGTTCATGCGCCGATCCTGCACGCCCTGATGCCCGCCCCCCCGGACACACCAGAGGCGGCAGGGACTTGCACCCCTGGGTGCGTTCCCTGTTGGTGCACTCGCCCCAACCAGGACGGCGTCGCGATCCGCCCCGGCCCCGGCGGCGCGGCGGGCAGCGCGCTGTCCGGCGGCAGGCGCCATTGCCCAGGCCGTTCTTCTGGCCCTTGCGGCGGAGGTTGGCCAGGTGCTGCCCGACGGGCACCATCGCCTCGCCCTCGCCCCACACGGCGTCCTGGCGGGGCGCGAGGTGCCCGGTGGCCCGCCGGTAGGACCGGAGCGCGGCGAGCTTGCTTTCCCACGCTTCCTCGCCCGGCTCCCAGACCATCCCGGCCTCCGGCGCGTCCAGCAGCTCCTTGCGCCGCTCCTCCAGCTCACCCGCCCGCAGCGCCTTCCGCTGCTGGTGCACCCACCTGCCCAGCGGGAAGTCCTTCGTGACGCCGACCTCGGTCTCCACGTCGTAGGCCACGGCGTGCAGGCCGGTGACCTCGTTCTCCGCCCGCCACCGGATGAGGGCCTGGTAGCCCTCCAGCCACACCAGCGACTCCGGCCGGTAGACGCGGGTGCGCAGGAACGCCGTGATCGTCGCCGCGTCGCGCGGGCTGGAGAAGTGGAGCAGCGCCGAATCGGCGGCGGCCTGCGTGTCGTCCTGCTCCGGGTCCTCGTTGTCCTCGCCGCCAGCCCCGACGATCTGCCCGTCCTCATCACGCTTCACGTGCGTGCGTCGCTCGTGCTGGCCCCGAGAGAGCGCGCGGGAGGTGAGCTGCTCAACGAGTCGTTCATCATGACTGCGGAGGCCCTGGAGGACCGCTACAAGAGGGCGGAAGCTGGCGCTGGCGACCATGTCGGTCGGGTCCTCGTTCGGCTCCAGGAAGACTGGCACGATGATGCGCGCGATCTTGGTGGTGCCGTCGCGGTTGAGGCGCAGCGCCCGGCCGATGTTCTGCACGATCTCCACTGCGAGCCGCGGGTGTCCGCGAAGCAGACGGCTTCCACGCCCCGCTCGCCGGTGATGTCCACGCCTTCCCCGAGCACGCGAACACTCGCGAGGAACGCCCGGTGCACCCGGCGGTTGTTGGCGTCGATGCCGCCTGCGAACTGGCGCAGGACCTCGCGTCGCTCGGAGACGAGGTGGTCGCCGCACAGCCACGCCGACCACACGCGGTCCGGGGGTACGTGGCGGCCGGCCTCCAGCTCGTAGAACTCCGCGTCGATCGACGACTTCGGCAGGCTCTCCGCCTTCGCCAGGTCGTCGTCGGACGCGTCGGTGACGTACAGCTCCGCGGCCGTCTCCGGCAGCTTCTCCGCGAACGCGGCGGCCTCTTCGACCTTCTGGTGGAACGTCATGACGGTGCGCAGGTTCCACCGCGCCGTGTGCTCCAGGAGCGCGGTCTGCAGGAGCGCGAGCCGCCGGCCCCGCAGCGCCTCCTCCGACAGTCCGAGGACCGGCGAGGGGTCGCGGATCTCCAGGACGTCGATCTCGAAGCCCGCGAGAATCTCGCGCTCGATCGCCTCGCTCAGCCCGAGTTCGGCCAGCCACTGGCCGTAGGTTCCAGCAGACCCGAGCGCTATGTCACTAGATGCAATACCGGTGTTTTAGGGCTTTGTTCGTGAGGCCGGGGCTGTTTTGGTGGGCTTGACGAGGGTGACGACGGGGGTGTCGGTGCGTGGCGGGTTGCTGTGTTCGGCGCGTTTGAGTGCCCAGTTGG
>NZ_JAYMZR010000137.1:0-13953 GCF_035828615.1 Streptomyces sp. H27-D2
CGGCGGCGCGGGCGACGAGCCGGTCCGGGTGCGCGGCCCCGTACCGCATGGAGAACCCGGAGACGGCATGCAGATGCGTGAACCCTGACATCCGCACCTCCTACCGCTCGCACACCCCCTGACCGACGCTTCTCGTCATCCCCGCCTCCACCATAACCCCATTTCGAACGTGCGTACGAATATCGCGAGGCGGTTAGCCCGACTGTCCGCCCCGTCCACCGTTCGGCCCACCACCGACTGCGCCCGCCCCCCTTCCCCGCACACCGTGGGGGACGAATACCAGGTGGTGTGGCGAGGAGCGACGAATGGCCCCGACGGATTACGGCACCCCCGCCTCCCTCCGGCAAGAGATCCGCAACGATGTCGAGAACCCGTGGCTGGCTCCGTCCCCGCAGTGAACGCGACCAAATGGGTCGCACCAGCACCGAGGAGAAACACGATGGCTTAGCCTCGATCCATCGAGGTGGTTCTGGGAGTGATCTCTTGACCGGTTTCGGGTCGGCGGTGGGGCATGGGCAGGTTGTAGTCGCTGGTCTGCCCAGCTTTTCCACGGTTTGGTTCCGGTCGGGCCCTGGCGGGCGAGGTGGGCAGGGGCTGTCAGACGGGTTCGGGTGGGTCGTGGACCGTGTCGAACAGGTGCGTCCATGCCTGCTGTCAGGGCCAGTTGTGCGGTAGGTGCAGGGTGATGCGGCGGGCTGAGCGTGCGATCCGGGCGGGGACGTGGACCAGGTGGGCGCGGAGAGTCGCGGTGGTGGCCTTGGTGTGAAAGACGGAAGTCAGTGCGCCGGTGGCCCGCAGCAGGTTGTAGGCCATCGCCCACAGGGTGAGCCAGGCGGCGTTGGCGTGGAAGTGCCCGGACGGCAGGTGTGCGAAGGCTCCGGCTTTGCTGTCGGCGATGACCTGCTCGGCAACCGCGTGGTGGCGGTGTTCCCGCTCGGCCTGGAGGGTCGGGGCGGGGTTGTCGGTGAAGAAGGGGTGGTAGCGCCAGACGGGGAAGAGTTCGCCCTGCTCACCGACGGTGGCGGGTTTGGCCAGGTCGCGGACGCGGCGCACGATCAGCCGGGCTGTGACCCGCTCGCTCTTCCTGCGGCTCGCGAACGCGGTGTAGTGGGGTATCTCGGCGACTTCGGCGCCGGAGATGAGTTCGCCGGTTTCGGGGTCGGGCACGGCGGTGGGGTAACTGATCTGCTGCCAGGCATCGTCCGGGATGGCGTGGACGGCGCGTTTGATGGAAGGGTTCATGCCGGTGGTGATGGAGAAGTGGGCCCTGTTCCGGCGGCAGGCGGCGATCACGCCGGCGTTGTAGAACTGGGAGTCCGCGCGCAGGACGCGGGTGCCGGTGCAGCCGGCCTCGACGGCGGTGGCCAGGGTCTCGCTGACGAATTTCGGGGCGCCGCGGGAGTCGGCTGCCTTGCCCCGGCGCATCCGTACTGCGGCGATCACCGGCCGTGAATTGGGGGTGCAGATCGTGGCCAGCAGCGGGCGCAGGGCGCGGATGCCCTTGAACCGGCCGTACTCGGCACCCTGCTTGGCCCGGCCGTAGACCCGTTTATGGGTGGAGTCGACATCGATGAACGCCATCTGACCGGCCCCCGGCAGCAACGGGGTATGCGCGGCCAGCTCGGCCAAAAACTTCCGGTGCACGGCGTGGAGTTGCAGAGCATGGCCGTGGGTGAACGAGCGCAGGAACGTGCCCAGGGTGGACGGGGCGCGAATCTGGTCGAACACGGCAGGCATCGCACCGTGCCGCAGGACTGCCAGGTCATCGATACTGTCCGCACCCGCGACCATGCCCCCCACGATGCTGGTGACCTTTGCATGAGCCGACGCGCCCGCGCTGTTCTTCGCGCCGGTCAGCTTCACCTTCTCGGCGACCAAGCGCGGCAGACCGCACCGCTCGGCCAGTCGCATGACCGGAATGAGCCCGGCGTGCGCGATCAGATTCGGGTCATCGAACGCAGCGGAGACCGCTGCCGGAGTATGGGAAACTTGCATCTCGGAAGTGCCTTGCCGATCGTGCGTACTGGAAGCCTCAAGAACTCCCATCATCGCAGGTCACAAGGCACTTCCTCTTTTTCCCAAAAGTTACCCACAGGCACCGACTCGGTGGATCAAGGCTAAGTGCGGACATGCAAGGGCGGGGTGCTCACTCCCTGCCGGTGAGTGAGCACCCCGCCCTTGTGTGTTCCGGTGCTCAGCGCGTGGTGCTGCTGTTGAAGAGCGAGCGCGACCAGACGTAGCCGACCAGGGCGATACCGGCGCACCAGGCCAGCGAGATCCAGCCGTCGTTGCCGATCGCGGTGCCGGTCAGCAGGCCGCGCAGTGTCTCGGTCATCGGCGTGAACGGCTGGTACTCGGCGAACCAGCGCAGTCCGGGGGACATCGACTCGGCCGGCACGAACGCCGAGCCCAGGAACGGCAGGAACTGGACGAGCAACGGCTTGTTGCTCGCGGACTCGACCGTCTTGGAGATCAGGCCGAGCGCCGCGGACAGCCAGGTCACCGCGAACGCGATGGCCGCGAGCAGCCCGGCCGCCGCCAGCCACTCCACCGGGCTCGCGTCCGGCCGGAAGCCGACCGCGAGCGCCACGCCGACGACCAGGACGACGCTGAGCATCGTCTGGATGACGCTGCCGATGACATGCCCCGTCATGAACGACGAGCGCGTGATGTTCATGGTGCGGAACCGGTTGATGATGCCCTCGGTCATGTCGGTGCAGACCGCGATCGAGGTCGACATCGAGCCGGCGGCCACCCCCATGATGATGATGCCGGGCGTCAGATAGTTCAGATACGCGTCCCGGCCGCCGCCCATGCCGGCGCCGATCGAGTCGCCGAAGGCGTACACGAACAGCAGCAGCATCAGGATGGGCGTGGCGGCCGTACCGAACCCGACCGCCGGATAGCGGATCGCGTGCTTCAGATTCCGCCGCAGCATCGTCATCGAGTCGTGCGCGGCGTAGGTGAGGGTGCTCATCGCAGGGTCTCCTTCACGTGGAGCGCGGTGTCGGTGCTGCCGTCGCCGGTCAGGGCGAGGAACACGTCGTCCAGGTCGGGGGTGTGCACGGAGAAGTCGGCGGCGCGCACGCCGGTGGCGTCGAGCCGGTCGAGCAGGGCGCGCAGCGCGTCGAGCCCGCCGTCGCCCGCGATGCGCAGGGCGAGCTCCTCGTCGTCGCGGGCCGCGCCGGGGAAGGCGGTGGCCGCGCGCTCGTACTCGTCGGGGTCGGTGAACCGCAGCCGTACGTGGCTGCCGGGGATCTGCGCCTTGAGCTCGTCGGCGGTGCCCTCGGCGACGATCCGGCCGCCGTCGAGCACCGCGATCCGGTCCGCCAACTGGTCGGCCTCCTCAAGGTATTGCGTGGTGAGGAAGACGGTGACGCCGCCGGCGACCAGCGAACGCACGGTCTCCCACATGGTGCGGCGGCTGCGCGGGTCGAGGCCGGCCGTCGGCTCGTCGAGGAAGATCACCTGCGGGTCGCCGACCAGCGTCATGGCGAGGTCGAGCCGGCGCCGCATACCGCCGGAGAAGAACGCGGCGCGCTTGTGCGCGACGTCCGCGATGTCGAACCGCTCCAGCAACTCCTTGGCCCGCTTGCGGCCTTCGCGCTTGCCGAGGCGCAGCAGGTCGGCCATGAGGAGCAGGTTCTCCTCGGCGGTGAGCAGATCGTCGAGCGCGGCGAACTGCCCGGTGACGCCGATCGCGGCGCGTACGCCGTCCGGCGACGTGGCGACGTCGTGGCCCGCGACCTGGGCCTGGCCGCCGTCGGCGGCGATGAGCGTGGACAGGATCTGCACGGTGGTGGTCTTGCCGGCGCCGTTCGGCCCGAGCAGCGCGAACACGGTGCCGGACGGGATGCGCAGGTCGATGCCGTCGAGGACGGTCTTGTCGCCGTACGACTTGCGCAGATCGGCGGTGGAGACGGCGGCGGGCGGCTGCCGGCCGTCGCCCTGCCCGGGCGTGATCATGGGCATGACAGATGAAGGCATGGAGCCCTCCCATTCGAAGGCGTGATGAGTGGTGAAGTTGCCTTGTTCGTAAGGAGATTGGGCGGGTCAGGCGCGGGCGCGGCGGATGTCGATGGTGCCGTAGCGGGTACGGGCCCTGACCTCGACGGTGTCCTCGGACTTGTCCGGGCTCTCGGAGGCGTCCAGCGCGTTGTGCACCTGGCCGAAGCCCGAGCTGGCGTCGATCCAGGCGGCCGTGCCCTCGCGGATGCCGATCTCGATGGCGCCGTAGGAGGTCTCCAACTGGACGGTGCCGCAGGCGACTTCGCCGAGGCGCAGGGTGCCGTGGGCGGTGGTGGCAGCGACCGAGCCCTCGGCGTGCTCGATGAGGATGTCGCCGTTGGCGCCGCTCACGCGCAGATCGCCCAGGGCGTCGCCGACGGTCGTGGTGCCGTGCGAGTTCTTCAGGACGGCCGGACCGTCGACGGTGCCGACGCGCAGGCTGCCGGAGCTGGTGGTGATCTCGGCGGGCCCCTCGACGCGGTCCACGGTGATGCTGCCGTGGGACGCGGTCAGGTGCAGCGGCCCGGTGGTGTCGAGGCGGACGTCGCCCGACGAGGTCTTCACACGGACCTCGCCGAGCCGGCCCTCGCCGTGCAGCTGGGCCCAGGCGCCGGTCATCTCCACCTGCGAGCCCGTGGGCAGTTCGACCGTCACGTCGACGGTGCCGGTGCGCCCGATGAGATACCGCTGCTTGGGCGTCCTGATGGTCAACAGGCCGCTCGCGTACCGCACTTCGGTCTGCTCGGCTGCCCGTACATCCTGGTCCTTCTTCGGGTCGCGGGGCTGCACCTCGACGAGGGTGTCGAGCCGGTCAGCGGCGATGAACCGGATGGATCCAGCGTCCACGTGGGCGGTGGCCGAGATCGGTTCGGGAGTGTCGAAAGGAGCGTCGAAAGAAGGCATGGCTGTCCCGTCCTCTTGGGTCTTCGCGACGTCCCTGCTGGTGGGACGTGGTGTGGGTGAAGTGGGGTGGGCGGGCGCGGCTAGCGCACCCAGCCCGTGAAGCTCTGTCCGACGGTTCGGGTGGTGCGGGTCTTCTCCGTCGTACGTGACTGGGTGCCGCCGTCGACCGCGGCCGACACGGCCCGCACCAGCCACGCGTTGACCGACAGGCCCTCGCGGCTCGCGGCCTCCTCGGCGCGCGCCTTGAGGTGGGCGGGCAGGCGCAGATTGACGCGGGCGGTGCCGCCGTCGTCGCCGTCGGCGGGCGCCGGGGCCGGCGCCTTGAGCGGCTCGGCGGGCCCGCTCCTGTCCTCGTACGCCTCGTCGCCCGCCGGCCGCGTCACCACGAAGTCGGGGTCAATCCCACGCAGCCGCACGTCGACCGAGCCCGGGGCGAGTTCACGGGTGACCTCGCCCATCGCGGCGGAGAGCACATTGAGCATCGTCAGGCGGGTCGCCGACTCCAGGGGAGCGGTGAGCCGCTCGGCCAGCTCGCGGGCTTCTTCGCCGCCGGCTCCGGCGGCCACCGCGAGTTCGCGGCGGAGGTTGTCGACATACGGCGTGAGGTCCATGGCGTCATAGTGGCACCATTGTGGTGCCATGCGCAAGCCTATAAGGGGAGCAGTTGTGATCTGGAGCCAATCTGACGGCTCTGACCTGCGGAAACGTGCCGACATCGAGTTGCGTCAATGCGGTGCCACGTGGAGCCCCGGCCTCTCTGGCGCGGCTAGTGGCACCACGTGATGCCACTAGGCCGCGGATGTCATGGACCGCTACCGCCTGCCGCTCACCCGCTGGTGGCCGGACCCCTCCCGGCTGATGCACACCACGACCGCGCTGGACGCCATCCGCGCCAGCGGCCAGCTGTACGGAAGCTCCGGCTGCCTGCTCGCCGCGCTCTACTGCGCGCCGCTCACCCGGAGCGAGCCGGCCTGCGTCCGCACAGCCTGGGCGTGTACCTGCTGAAGACCGAACCGCACAGCCGGACCCTGGTCTTCGAGATCGCCCCGGACGCCCCCGTACCGGCCAAGGGCGTCGACTGCCTTCGGCTGGGACGAGGACGCCCGGCTCCGCCGGGCCGCCCTGGGCAGGATCCGGGCCACCGCCCCGTTCATGGACGTGGTCCTGGCCAACGCCACTGGGAAGCGGACACCGTGCGCCGCGTTCACCGACCAGCTCTCCGCCGCAGTCCAGGACTTCCCTTTCCTGGGCTACCTCTACTTCGAAGTGCTGTCCGAGTACCTGATGCTCCACTCCGCCACGGCGGAGACAAAGACGTACGCGCAGGCAGGCGAGCTGAACAACCGCCTGTACAAGCGTCTGGCGCACACCGCGGTGAAGGGCATGGAGCAATGATTCGACCTGTCCCGTTTCCACCCCGGACACGACCGCCCGGTGGAACTGGTCGGAGGGATCGAACCGGGGCCGGCGCCCCGGGTGGCCGAGTACACCAGAGGCCGCCTGTCGCGCCTGTTCGCCGCCGTGTCGCTCGACCCGTCCCAGGACGCGGAAGCCTTCACCTTCCACGGCGCGGACTCCAGGACGCTGGAGCGGACCGACTGGAACACCACCATCGTGCGGGAGGTCGTCACCGAGGAGGTCCTCGCGCTCAAGGCGCAGCCGGGCGGCGACCTGGCGCTCGGCGGGGCGGACCTCGCGGCGTCGTTCATGCACCGCGACCTGGTCGACGAGTACCGGCTCTACGTCCATCCGGTCGTCCTCGGCCAGGGCAAACCCCTGTTCCCCTCACCGGCCGCGACGGTCAGCCTCCGGCACGCCGAGACCCGTACCTTCGGCAACGGAGTCGTCCTGCTCCGCTACCACCGCCGGTGAACCGCCCCGCTGACCCGGCGGCACCGAACCTGCCGAGGTCGATCCCGCCGGTGATGATGACGAAGGTCATTCCCAGCGCGACCACGGCGAGGAACGCCGAGGACACCGCCATGTTCTCCAGGTTGTCGCCGGTCAGGAAGGTGTCGAAGCTCAGCGACGCCGCGATCACGGCGACGATCAGCGTGACGAGCGCCCCGTGCTGCTGGGCGAGGCCACTGAGCCGCTCCGCCCTGGTCGGGCCGGGCTGCTCCTCCTCGACCGGCACCGGACCGGTCTCCTGGGCACGTACCGCGCTCACCGCTTCCCCCGTTCCCGCGCCGCGTACACCGCGAGCACGATCACCACGGCCTGGGCGATCTGCGTCCAGGACGGCGGCAGATCGTGCTTGATGAGCGTGGCGGTCAACAGTTGAATGAGGACCGCGCCCGCCACGGTGCCGCCGATCCGGACCCGGCCGCCGCTGAGCGACGTACCGCCGACCACCACCGCGGTGATCGCCGAGAGTTCCATCAGTGAGCCGAGCGAAGTCGGGTCGCTGGCCTGCAGTCGGGCCGACGCCAGGACGCCGGCGATCGCGGCGAGGACGCCCGAGCACACGTACACCAGGATCAGCACCCGCCGCACCGGAAGTCCCGCCAGCTGGGCGGCCGGACGGCTGTCGCCGATGGCCAGGAGCTGCCTGCCGAAGGTCGTACGTCGCACGGTGAAGGCGACGGCGAGCGCGAGCCCGGCCTCGATCAGCACCAGGTACGGGACACCGAAGAGGGCTCCGGAGCCGGGCGAGACCATGCCCGGGCCGCGGATGTCCTTGAGCTGAGGGAGGAGCACCAGGGCCAGGCCCCGCCCGGCGACCATCAGCGCGAGCGTGGCCACGATGGGCTGCACTCCGACGAAGGCGACCAGCGAGCCGTTGGCCGCCCCCACCAGGACGCCGCCCAGGACGGCGACGATCAGGGCGATCCACACGCCGTAGCCGAGATACAGCGACACGAGCGAGGTGGACAGCGCCATGACCGAGCCCACGGACAGGTCGACGCCCTCGCTGCCGATGGCGAGCGCCATGCCGAGGGCCACGATCAGGACCGGGGCGGCCTGCACGGCCTGGGTGCGGAAGTTCTCCGCGGACACGAAGTGCGGGGTGAGGACGATGTTGGCCAGGACCAGCACGGCCACGCCCAGATAGACGCCGTAGTCGCGGAGCAGCCGCAACTGCTGCGGCGCGGTGGACGGCGGCAAGGCCAAGTACACCGACGCGTACCTGGTCCAGCTCGGCGTCGTACGCAAGCTCGCCTGCCAGGGGAGCAACGGTGCTGTCTACACCCAGATCAGTGACGTCGAGGGTGAGTTGAACGGTCTGCTCACCTACGACCGCAAGGAGATCAAGCCCGATGTGAAGCGGCTCAAGGCGGCGCACGAAACGCTGATCCGCGACGCGTCGGACCCGGCCTCGATGGAGTGCCCGACCTCCTGACCGGCCACGGGACGCGTCCGCGCGCACCCACACTCCGGTCCGCCCCTCCCCGGGCGGACCGGAGCGGCCACGTCCGGACCCTTGACGGGGACGGCATGCGAACCAAGAATGATCGCGCTCTGGCAACGTCGTTCAAAGCGGGTGTGCCCGGGACATCGCTGTCCCCCACCCTCGGGACACGGCGTGCCCAAGCCCAGCGCGCCACCGCCGCAGCGAAGCCGGCCCAGGTCACCAGCCGGCGCAGCAGTGGGCAGCGGATGAGCCGGCACCAGATCCGCGCCTCGTCGATGCCCTCGGCGGCCTGCTGTCCCTGCTCCGGCAGGCCGATCCCGCCGACAAGGCCGAGGCCTACCGGCAGCTCGGACCGCACCTGGCCTACGACCATGAGACGCAAATGGTGCTGGCCGAAACTCGGCCAGCACCATTTGCGTGCGCATGGATTGTGTCCGGAGGGGGACTTGAACCCCCACGCCCGATAAAGGGCACTAGCACCTCAAGCTAGCGCGTCTGCCATTCCGCCACCCGGACAAGGTGGTCGGCCGCAGTTTCCCGCGGCGACAAGAAGAACGATACCAGGGGTTTGCGGCCCCTCTCACCTGCATTTGCCGAGGGTGGGCGGGGTTGACGGGGGCCTCCCCGCCTGCATTGGCGCGTGCGGCGGGCAGTGCGTACGGGCTGTCCCGGTTCGCGTGCTCGTGGTGGGGGCCGGAGCCGATACTCTCCTCGCATTAGCCCCCATATGTCACAAAAGGTGCGATGCGGATGACGCAAGGCTCTGGTGCCCTGACAAACCACGCGGCCCCTCCTCTCCCTTCTGCTCCTCCTGTCTCTCCTGCTCCTCCTGTCCCTCCCACTCCCCCGGCCCTCCGAGGGAACCGGTCCGCCCAGGTCCGCGTCCCCGGGCGGCGCGGCCTGGTCGTTGCGGAGTCGGACGCCGCCCGTCACCTCTCGCTGGAGATCTGGTGCCCCGTACCGGCCGTCTCGTAAGCCGGGGCCGTACGGTGCGTCGCCCCCGCGCGCTGTCGCCGCTGCGTGAGCACCTGCGCGATACCTTCTGGTTCACGCCGGTGCTGGGGTTGCTGGGCGCGGCGCTGCTCGCGTGGGGCTGCGCCGAGCTGGACACGCTCGCAGTCGACGCCCTGCGGGCGAGCGGCGACTACGAGAGCATCTCCGACCTGCTGTCCTTCGCCGAGGACGCGAAAGCCATCGTGACCACGATCGGCTCCGCGATGCTCACCTTCATCGGCGTCGTCTTCAGCATCTCGCTGGTCGCGCTCCAGATGGCGGCCGGGCAGTTCTCGCCGCGCGTGGTGCGGCTCTACGTCCGCAGCCGGATCACCAAGGCCACCTTCACCACCTTCCTCGCGACCTTCCTCTTCGCGCTCCTCGTACAGGTCGCCTACGACGACGAGACCGATCCGCGCAAGGTGACGACGGTCCTGCTGTTCTCCGGCGTCGCCGCGCTCACGCTGCTCGGCGTGAGCCTGCTGCTGTTCGTCGCGTACGTGAACTCGACGCTGCGGCTGATGCGGGTCAGCTATGTGGTGGACCGGGTCGCCCGGGAGTCGCTGCGCGTGCTGGGCATCCTGAGCGTGGCGGGGCGGGGCCGAAGCGGTGTACGTGCCGGCGGCGAAGCGGGGCCGGAGGCGGCCGAGGAGGCCGCGCTCGCGCCGGACATCGCCGAGATCGCGCACAGCGGCCGCGCCGGAGTGCTGCGGGACGTGCATGTCGCGCGGCTGATCAGAGTGGCCCGGCGGCACGGGACCGTACTGCGGCTGATCCCGCAGATCGGCGACTTCATCGTGCCGGGCACCCCCGTCCTCGCCGTGCACGGCGGCCGGGCGCCGGCCGCCCGGACGCTGCGGTTCACCGTCAGCGTCGGCGTCGAGCGCACCTTCCATCAGGACGTCGGCTTCGGGCTGCGGCAACTCGCGGACATCGCGCTGCGGGCCCTCTCCCCCGCCGTCAACGACCCGACCACCGCCGTCCAGTGCCTGGACCGCATCCACCAGATCCTGACCGCCGCCGCGCACTGCCCGCTGGGGACGCTGCTGCACCGGGATCACCAGGGCGCGGTACGGCTCATCCAGCGGCTGCCCGGCTGGACCGAGCTGGTGGACCTCGGGTTCACCGAGATCCGGGGCATCGCGCCCGGCAGCCCGCAGGTCACCCGGCGGCTGGCGGCGGCTCTGGACGACCTGCTCGACGCCGTCCCGGAGCAGCGGCGCGCTCCGATGCTGCGGCACCACGCGCTGCTGGTCCAGGCCGTGGAGCGGACGGTGCGCGAAGCCGCCGACCGGGCGTTCGCGCTCAGCGCCGACCGGCAGGGCATCGGGTGAGGCGGGCAGGGCCGCCGGTTGGCGCAGCGAGGCGGGGCAGGCGTCAGACCGTTCGTTTCGCGATCGCTTTGTGGTGCTGGACGACCTCTCCGATGATGAAGTTCAGGAACTTCTCCGCGAAGGCCGGGTCGAGCTTGGCGTCCGCCGCGAGCCGGCGCAGCCGCTCGATCTGGGTGGCCTCGCGAGCCGGGTCGGCCGGGGGCAGATCGTGGGCCGCCTTCAGCTCGCCGACCTGCTGGGTGCACTTGAACCGCTCCGCGAGCAGGTGCACCAGCGCGGCATCGAGATTGTCGATGCTGCCGCGCAGGTAGAGCAGGCGCTCGCGCGCCTCTTCGTCGGCGACCGAGGTCGCGTCGGTGGTCCCCTCGCTCATGTGCTTCTCGCCATCTGCTCGGGCCGGATCCGGTCCGAGCACCCTACCGGGCGAAGATCCGTACGCCCCATGGTTCTCCAACCTGTGGACGGCTTCTCCGCAAGGTCGGAGGGGGTGGGCCAGGGCGGAGCGGAGTCGGGTCCCCGAACGCGAGGGGGGGTGTACGCGCCCAGGGGCCCGACGAACGTGGGGCCGGGCCGGGTACTGTTCGGGCCCGGCCGGGCCGGCCGCGGACTCAGCGATGCGTACGCAGCGACTTCAGGTGGCGGGCCGAGCGGCGGGCGGTGCTGAGCGATCCGGCCGGGTTGGTCACCGGGTCGCCCGCCCCGTCGTGCTCGACGATCCAGTGGTGGTCCTTACGTCCGCCACGGGTGTTGCCGACCTTGGTGAGGAAGCGGCGGTAGTCGATGTCGCCGTCCCCGACGTCCACCATCCGGTAGCCGTCCGCCTCGGCCTCGTCGTGCTCGCCGTCCTTGACGTGGAAGAGCGGGTAGCGGTCCGGGCAGTCCAGGACGTAGTCGATCGGTTCGAAGGGCGCGGGCGTTCCGTCGACGCGCTTGCTGAAGCGGTACTGGGCGACGAAGGCCCAGTAGATGTCCATCTCCAGGTAGACCAGATCGGGATCGGTCTCCGCGAGCAGCACATCGTAGAGCCGTACGTCGGGGCGGTCGGTGGCGAAGGAGAACTCCTCCGCGTGGTTGTGCTGGTAGAACTTCATGCCGCGTGCTTTCGCGGCGGCCCCGTACGTGTTGAAGTCCTCGGCGCAGCGCTTCCAGCCGTCGACGGTGCTGCCGTAGCGCCAAGGCCCTGAGGCGGTGCCGATGTGCGGGAGGCCGAGTGCCTGGGCGTCGTCCAGGACCTTGGTGAGGTTCTGCGCGAAGGTGTACGCGTTCGGGTCGTCCGAGTAGTAGCCGACGTGGCTGCCGACGCCTCGCAGTCCGTGGTCCCGGGTCAGCCGCTTGAGTTGGCGCAGCGTGATGGGGCCCGCCGCGCCCTGGGTGTAGCCGGCGAACTCGACCTCGTCGTAGCCGTAGCGCTCCAACTCCTTGAAGACGCGGGCGAATCCGATCTTCGCGACCTGGTCACGGAGGGTGTAGAGCTGGATGCCGAGCCGGTTGGGCGGCAGCACGGGGCGGCCGTGTCCGCCGTGTCCGCCGTGGTCGCCGGAGCGCGACGCTTCGGCCGCGCCGGCGGGGGCGGCCGCGGCGGAGCCGACCAGCGCTGCGGCCGTGGTGCCCGCCGCGACGCCGAGGAATCTGCGGCGGGCGAGGGTGCGTGCGAGTTCCGGATTGTCACGGTCTGAGGTGCGGGTCACGGTGGGGCTCCTGTCGTGAGTGCGGTGGCGTGGATGCGGTGTGGTCAATGCGGTGTCGTCGATGCGGGGGTTGCGACGCGGTTGGGGCCGGTTGGGGCGGGTCGGGCCGGGGCCGGATCAAGCCCCTGGGGCAGAGCTCGCTACGGGGCTCGTCACGGGATCACCGGGGATTGAGTGCTGCGGGCTGCGGGCTGCGGGCTGCGGGCTGCGTGATCACTGTCTGCGTGATCGGGTGCCGCGTCGTGCTAGCTGGGGGTGGCCGTCATTGGAGTCCCGCGAGGCGCAGGAGCAGTGCCTTCACCTCGGTCGCGGCGACCGGGCCGTCGAGCGCGTCCGGCTGGGAGCAGATGAGGACCGGGCCCTCGTCCGGGTGGGCGGGGAGCCGGCCGTGGCTGCCGCGGATCGGTGACGGGTCGAGCGGTACGACCGCCATCCGGTAGCGCATCCCGAGCTTCTTGCGGGCGACGGCGGTGGCCGCCTTCACCCGTACGTACGGGTCCTTGGGGTCCATGAACAGCTCGACCGGGTCGTAGCCGGGCTTGCGGTGGATCTCGACGAGCTGCGCGAAGTCCGGGGCGCGGGCGTCGTCCAGCCAGTAGTAGTACGTGAACCAGGCTCCCTGCTCGGCGACGGCGACCAGTTCGCCGGAGCGGGGATGGTCGAGGCCGTGCTCCTTCTTGCCCCGGTCGTCCAGGAGTTCGGCGATGCCGGGCAGACCGTCGAGCGCGGCGCGGGTGGCCGCGAGGTCCTCCGGGCGGCGTACGTAGATGTGCGCGATCTGGTGGTCTGCGACGGCGAAGGCGCGGGAGGTGGTCGGGTCGAGGTACTCCATGCCGTCCTGGGTGTGAACTTCCAGCAACCCGGCGTCGCGCAGCGCCCGGTTGATGTGCACGGGGCGGTCCGCGCGGGTGATGCCGTACTCGGAGAGGGCCACCACGGTCCGGCCCCCGGCGCGGGCGTCGTCGAGCAACGGGGCCAGCGCGGTGTCGAGTTCGGCGGCTGCGGCGTACGCGCGAGCGTCGTCGGGCCCGTAGCGCTGGAGGTCGTAGTCGAGGTGCGGGGCGTAGCAGAGGGCCAGGTCCGGCTGCCGGGTGCGCAGGATGTGCCGGGTCGCGTCGATGATCCACTGGGTGGAGACGAGGTCGGCGCCCGGTCCCCAGAAGTGGAAGAGCGGGAAGGTGCCGAGCAGGTCGGTCAGCTCGTCGTGCAGTTCGACGGGCCGGGTGTAGCAGTCGGGCTCCTTGCGGCCGTCGGCGTAGTAGACGGGCCGGGGCGTGACGGTGTAGTCGGTGTCCGCGCCCATCGCGTACCACCAGCAGATGTTGGCCACGGTGTAGCCGGGGTGCGCGCGGCGCGCCGCGTCCCAGAGCTTGTCGCCGGCGACGAGGCCGTTGTGCTGACGCCAGAGCAGGACTTCGCCGAGGTCCCGGAAGTACCAGCCGTTGCCGACGATGCCGTGCTCGGCCGGCGGGGCGCCGGTGAGGAAGGTGGCTTGGGCCGCGCAGGTGACGGCGGGCAGCACGGTGCTGAGCGGGGTGTACGAGCCGGAGTCGGCCAGTGCGCGCAACTGCGGCATGTGGGCGAGGAGTGGGGGGGTGAGGCCGACGACGTCCAGGACCAGCAGTTTGCGGGGGCGCGCGGGGGCGGGGGCGGGGGGCGGGGGGGTGGGGGG
>NZ_JAYMZR010000138.1:0-13934 GCF_035828615.1 Streptomyces sp. H27-D2
CCGGGCGGGACGCCGGCGGGCCGACGAGCCCGGCGGGGGGATCGGCGGCGGGCCCATCGGTCCCTGCGTAGGACCGCCCATCGGTCCGTCCATCGAGCCGTCCATCGGGCCCGGCATCGAGCCGCTCGTTGGTCCGGGCCTCGGGCTGTCCGTCAAGTCCGGCATCCGTCGCCGCGTCGGTCCCGGTGGCGGACCGCCCGTCGATCCCGACATCCGTCCCCGCGTCTGGCTGCGGGAGGCTCGCCGCGTAGGCGGCCGTCGTGAGCACCGCCGCGGGCCGCGCGTCGCTGAGCATGTACGCGATGCGGTCCTGCGGATAGCCGGGGTCGACCGGCAAGTAGGCGGCGCCGGCCTTCAGGACGGCGAGGACCGCGACGATCGTTTCTGCCGAGCGCGGCAGCACCAGGGCCACGGTGTCGCCCGGCCCCACGCCCCGCGCGATGAGGTGGTGCGCGAGCCGGTTGGCGCGCTCGTCCAGCTCGCCGTACGCGACGGAGCCGCGCCCCGCCGAACCGGTACCGGCCGAGTCCCGCCCCGCCGGGCCCGAGCCCGCGAGGAACAACGCCTCCCGGCCGGGGCCCCGCGCCACACGGGCCGCGAACAGCGCCGGCAGCGTGCCGGCCGCCGGGGCAGCCGCCCCGCTGCCGTCCCACGCGCCGAGGATGCGCGCCCGCTCCTGCGGCAGCAGCGCGTCGAGGCGGCTCAGCGGCTGGTCCGGGGCGGCGGTGAGGAGGCGCAGCAGGTGCACCAGCCGCTCCGCGATCGTGCGGGCGCTCGTCTCGGTGAAGAGGTCGGCGCTGTATTCGAGCTGACCGCCGATGCCGGCCGGGGAGCCGCCGTCGTCGGTCCGTTCGGCGAGTTCGAAGGCCAGGTCGAAGCGGGCGGTTCCGGTGGGTACGGAGTTCACCGCAGTGCTCAGGCCGGGCAGTTCGAAGTCCTGGGCCGCGTTGTTCTGGAAGGCCAGCATGACCTGGAACAGCGGCTGGCGGGCCAGCGAGCGGGTCGGGGCGAGCGCGTCCACCAGTGCCTCGAACGGCACGTCCTGGTGGGCGAAGGCGGCCAGGTCGGTGGTGCGGGCGCGGCCGACCAGCTCGCGGAAGGAGGGGTCGCCCGAGACGTCGGTGCGCAGCACGAGCGTGTTGACGAAGAAGCCGACCAGGCCCTCCAGCGCGCTGTCGCCGCGGCCCGCGACGGGCGTGCCGAGGGGGATGTCCTCGCCCGCGCCGAGCTTGGACAGCAGTACGGCGAGCGCGGCTTGCAGCACCATGAAGACGCTGGCGCCGTTCGAGCGGGCGAGCGCGGCGACCTCCCGGTGCAGGTCCGCGTCGAGTTCGAAGCCGACCGAGCCGCCCTGGTAGGAGGTGAGCGCGGGGCGCGGGAAGTCGGTGGGCAGCTCCAGTTCGTCGGGCAGGCCGGCCAGCGCCTCGCGCCAGAAGTCGAGCTGCCGGGCGGACACGCTGGACGGGTCGTCCGCGTCGCCGAGCAGCTCGCGCTGCCACAGGGTGTAGTCCGCGTACTGGACGGGCAGCGGCTGCCAGGCCGGGGCCTCGCCGCGCAGCCGGGCGGTGTACGCCTCGCACAGGTCGGCGGCCAGCGGCAGCACCGACCAGCCGTCCCCGGCGATGTGGTGCAGCACGACGAGCAGTACGTGCTCGTCGTCTGCCAGCTCGAACAGCTCGGCGCGCAGCGGGAGTTCATTGGCCAGGTCGAACGGCCGCGCGGCCCGCTCCGCGAGCACGTACTCCAGTTCGGCCTCGGTCGCCCGGTGCACCGGCAGGCCGGGCCGCGCGCGGTCCGGGTCGAGCACGATCTGTACGGCCCGCCCGTCCGCCTCGGGGAAGACGGTCCGCAGGCTCTCGTGCCGCTCCACCACGTCGGCGAGCGCGGCGGCCAGCGCCGGACGGTCGAGCGTGCCGCTGAGCCGCAGGGTCCGCGGCAGGTGGTAGGCAGCGCTGCGGCCGTCGAGGTGGCTGAGGAACCACAGCCGCTGCTGGGCGAAGGAGAGCGGGAGCTCATCGGGCCGCTCGACGGCGGTGACGGCGGGGCGGGCCTCGTCGGCGCCGGCCAGCAGCCGGGCGAGACCGGCGACGGTGGGCGCCTCGAACATCGCCTTGATGGGCAGTTCGAGGCCGAGCATCACCCGCAGCCGGCTGATCACCTTGGTGGCGAGCAGCGAGTGCCCGCCGAGGTCGAAGAAGTTGTCGTCCACGGAGACCCGTTGCAGCCCGAGCACATCGGCGAACAGCCCGCAGAGCACTTCCTCCTGCGGGGTGCGCGGCGCGCGTCCGTTGGAGGCGGCGGCGAAGTCGGCCGCCGGCAGCGCCTTGCGGTCCACCTTGCCGTTGGCGGTCAGCGGCAGCGCGTCCAGCAGCACGAACGCGGAGGGCACCATGTAGTCGGGGAGCGCCGCGGCGAGTGCGGCCCTGGCCGCCGCCACGTCGGCCGTACCGGTCAGGAAGCCGGCCAGCCGGGTGTTGCCCTCGCGGTCCACGGCGACGGCGACCACGGCGTCGGTGACCCCGGGCACGGCGCGCAGCGCGGCCTCGACCTCGCCGAGCTCGATGCGGTGGCCCCGGATCTTGACCTGGTGGTCGACGCGCTCCAGGAACTCCAGGCGGCCGTCAGGGCGGTGCACGACGCGGTCGCCGGTGCGGTACATCCGGCTGCCGGGACGCTGCGCGTACGGGTCGGCGATGAACACGGCGGCGGTGCGGCGCGGGTCGTCCAGGTAGCCGCGGCCGACCCCGACGCCGCCGACGTACAGCTCGCCGGGCACTCCGGCGGGCACCGGGCGCAGGCCGTCCCCGAGGACGTACAGGCTGGTGTTGCGCACGGCGGAGCCGATGGGGGCGCGGACCGAGGTGAGGTCGTCCTCGGTGCGGATGAAGGCGTGCGTGACGTCGTCCGAGCACTCGGTCGGGCCGTACGCGTTGACCAGCGGAACAGCGGGGAAGCAGGCGAGCCAGCGGCGGCACAGGTCGGCGGGCAGCGCCTCGCCGGTGACCACGAGCGCTCGCAGCGAGCCCAGCGCGGGGCGGGCGGCGCCGGCCTCCCACTCGTCCAGGGCCACCCGCAGCAGCGAGGGGACGACCTCGAGGACGGTGATCAGCTCGGCGTCGACCAGCGCGAACAGGCCCTGCGGGTCGGCGGCCAGCTCACGCGGCACGACCCGGGTCCTGCCGCCGGCGACCAGCGCGCTGAGCATCTGCCACACGGAGATGTCGAAGGTGACGGGCGCGTTGTGCACGACGGTGTCGGCGGCGGTCAGCTCCAGGTCCTCGACCTTGGCGAGCAGGTGGTTGACCATGCCCCGGCGGTGCACCATCGCGCCCTTGGGCTTGCCGGTGGAGCCGGAGGTGAAGATGACGTACGCGAGGTCGTCGTCGGTCGCGGTCCCCGGCAGGGAATCATCGGTCGCGGTCCCCGGCAGGGAATCAGCAGAGGCCCCGGCATCGGCCCCGGCCCCGGGCTCCGTCCCCGCCAGCTCCACGACCTGCGGCCAACTGCCCGCCGCCGCCAGCACCTCGTGGGCGTACCCCTCCTGCCCCGGCCCGAACAGCAGCACCTGAGCCCCGCTGTCGGTCAGCAGTCCCGCGCCGCGGGCCACCGGGGCCCGTACGTCCAGCGGCACCCAGGCCGCGCCGGCGCCGAGCACGCCGAGCAGCGCGGTGACGAACGGCGCGCCGGGCCCGGCGGCCAGCGCGACCAGCGAGCCGGTGCCGACGCCCGCGCCGGCCAGCCGGTGTGAGAGGGCGGCGGAGCGGGCGACGAGCCCGGCGTAGGTCAGCCGCGTCTCGCCGTCGTCGACGGCCACCGCGTCCGGGGTACGGGCGGCCAGGTCACGCACCCGCCGCACCACGTCGTCGAAGTCGTTCGGGCGTGCGGTGTCGTTCCACTCGCCCAGCAGCCGCTGCCGCTCGGCGGGCAGGGTCACGTCGAGGCGGCCCAGCGGAAGGTCGTCGGCGGCCCGCGAGAACGCGTCCAGGTAGCCGAGCAGCCGTTCCTGGTGTGCGGTCAGCTCCTCCTCGGTGCACAGGCCGCCGCCGGCGTCGATGCGCACGGTCCAGCCGTCGCCCGGCGCGTCCAGGTAGACGATCTGGAGGTCGGGCACCGGCCCGGTGGACAGATTGCGCAGCTGCCCGGCGCAGTCGCCGAAGCCGAACTCGGCGCCGGACTCCAGCACGTTGACCGTGGGGCCGTACGAGTATCCGGCGTCGCCGGTGAAGCCGAGGTCGCGGCGGAGCTGGTCGCCGCGGTGGTTCTGGTGGCGCAGGGTCGCGCGGATGCCGCTCGCGGTGTGGCCGAGCAGCTCACCGCGGGTCATCGTGGGGCGGACGGTCAGCGGCAGCGGCAGGAAGTTGGCCCGCATACCGGGGACGGACCGTGCCGCCGACCCGGTGCGCGCGGGGACCGGCAGGGTCAGCAGCACCTCGGCGCCGCCGTCGCCGGAGACCTGCCGGACGTAGCCGGCGGTGGCCCCGATGAGCAGCGTCGGCCAGGTGACCCGGGACTGCCAGGCGAGCTGCCGCAGCCGGTCCGCGGTCGCCGCCGGGATGGGGGCGCTGCGCCGCAGGATGGCGCGGGTGGGCACGGGGTGGCGCTGGGACAGCCGGGTCGGCTGCGGGGTCGTCTCGAAGCGCTCCGCCCAGAACCGCTCGTCCCTGGCCCGCTTCGCGGAGTCCGCGTACGCCGCCTCGTCCTCGACCAGGGCGCGCAGCGGCGGCAGCGCGCCGTCGGTGCGACCCGCGTAGATCTCGGTGAGCCGGCCGTAGAACAGGGCGCGGCTGAAGCCGTCCATCAGGATGTGGTTCGCCCTGACGTAGAGCCTGCGGCGGCCCTCGAAGCCGTGCCGGTCCGCCGTGAGCAGGTGCAGCTCGCAGGCGAAGGCGTCCGCGCCCAGGTCCGAGTCGCGCGCCAAATCCTCGCGCATCCGCTGTGCGGAGGCGGCTTCCGGGTCGGTCGCGCCGCTGAAGTCCAGTACCGGCAGCGCTCGTTCTGCGCGCGGGTGGATGGTCTGCACGGGCTCGCCGGCCCGCTCGGCGAAGCGGGCCCGCAGGCACTCGGTCTCGTCGACCAGCCGCCACCAGGCGGCCTCGAAGCGGGCCCGGTCCAGCGGTCCGGCCAGGTCGAGGTGGTCCGCCATGGTGAACACCGGGTTGCCCGGGTCGAGTTGCTGGGCGTACCACATCTCCCACTGCGCACCGGAGAGCGGCAGCTCAAAGGGGGTTGTCTCTCTCATCGTCAGTGCACTCCAGAGGCGACGGCGTCCGGCCGGGCGGACAGCTGGATCTCGTCCAGGCCGTAGATGTCCTGGACCCAGTCGGCCCGGTAGATGGTGTCCAGATAGCGGTCGCCGAGGTCCGGCGAGATGGCCACCGCGGTGACCTCCTGGCCCGGTCGGTGCTCGGCCAGCCACTTCACAGCGCCGTTGACGACCGTCCCGGTGGAGCCACCGAAGAGGAAGCCGCCGCGGGCCAGGGTGTGACAGGTGCGGATGGTGTCGATCTCGGGGACCAGCACCAGGTCGTCGACGAACGACCGGTCGAAGAGCGCGGGGCGCACGCCGGCTCCCAGGCCGGGGATCATCCGCGGTCCCGGCGACGCGCCGAAGGTGACCGAGCCGACGCTGTCGACGCCGACCACGATGACCTTGGAGCCCGGCTGCTCCTTGAAGTAGCGGGCGCAGCCCATCAGCGTTCCGGTGGTGCCCGCGCCGATGAACAGCAGTTCCAGATCGGGGAATTGCTTTTCGATCGCGGGCGCCGTGGTGCGGTAGTGCGCCTTCCAGTTGTCCGGGTTGGCGTGCTGGTTGAGCCAGACGTAACGGGAGTCGGTGGAGCAGAGCTCACGCACGTGGTTCAAGCGGGCCGCGAGGAATCCTCCGGCGGCGGATGGTTCGGTGATGACATGCACCTCGCTGCCGAGGGCTTCGATCACCTGCTGAGTGGAACGGTTGGTGCGCGAGTCCACCACGCAGACGAAGCGGTAGCCCTTGGCGGCGGCGATCACACTGAGCGCCATGCCGAGGTTCCCCGACGAGGACTCCACCAGGATCGAGTCCCTGACGAGCTGCCCGCTGCGCTCGGCCGCCTCGATCATGGAGGCGGCGGCCTTCAGCTTCACCGAGCCGGCGAAGTTGAACCCCTCGCACTTCAGGTAGAGCGGATATCCGTACATCTCCCGCAGGTCGACGAAAAGATCGTCTTCGTTGAACTCCTGCGGCGTCGTAATGATGGGCACGTGGCTCCCCCCACTGGCCTGACCGGTCCCTGAACGCTCAGTCCCAGCCCACGTCGGCGCCGTCGGCGCGGTCCCAGCCGACCTTCGGGCCCGACACCTTGACGGCCAGGCCGACGAAGTCCCAGCCGACCTGCGGGCCGGACGCCTTGAGCGCGGCGCGCACCTTCACCGAAGGGCCGAACGAGTCCCAGCCGACGTTGGGGCCGTCGGCCGGGGGCGAGTCCCAGCCGACCTTGGGGCGCTGCGCCGGCGGCGAGTCCCAGCCGACGTCCGGAGCGTCACCCGCGCCCACCGAATCCCAGCCGACGTACGGGGCGGCTGCCGAGGCGGGAGCGGAAGCGACGGCCGCCGAGGCGATCGCGGGGGTGAGCAGGACCGCTCCAAAGGAGAGCGCGACGGCGGCTGTTGCACAGGCGGCCGGGCGGTTCATGCCTCGCATCGAAATTCCCATTTCTCTCACGGTTGGCTACGGTGAAATCGGAAGAAGGAATTCCAGCTGTTCCTTTTCTTTCCCTCTTCCGACACCGCCGAGTCTGTTCCGCCCGGATAGCCGTTGTCACGGCCTGGAGTTGTCAGGGTCCTGCGATGACAAGAGTTTGCCACGGCCGATCTTCGGGCACACCTTCGCCCGTTGTTCATTTTTGTTTACTGCTGTTCAGCCCGCTCAGTTCATCGGCCGGCCTATTTGCCAGCCGCGGAGGTCTTTCTGCGCCAAAAGCCTTGACAGGATGCGCGTCGCGGCTGCCTCCGCCCCCTCAAGACACGAGGCGAGCAGAAAGAGCACCGCGTCGGCGCCCTCCATATCGGTCCTGGCGTAGACGTGCTCCAGGCCGTCCTCGGGTTCCGCGACGGCGTACATCAGCCGCCGCACCTGGCCGGAGTCCACGACCGTTCGGCCGCGGAGGATGCGCTCGGTGATGACGTACATGAAGACCTCTCGTCGCGTCGGTGCCACGCCCGGCGGCGCGGGGCCGAGAGTTCACGCAACTAACCTCGGTCAACGACCAGTTGTCACGTAGCATGCTCGGGGATCGGCCGACACAGGGGGATGTTTCGGCCGTACTCGACAGGGGGGCACGACGATGCTGAAAATTCTCGGCGTCAGTTCAGAGGCGGAAAGTACCTACCGGGCCATGCTGACCCGGCCCCAACTCGGCATCGCGGGGCTGGCCGAGCACCTCGGCTGGAGCACCGACCAGGTACGGGGGGCATTGGACGAACTGGCGAAACTCTCGCTGGTCCGGCAGTCCGACCAGCAGCCGGGGGGCCTGCTGCTGGTGAACCCCGAGGTCAGCCTGGTATCGCTGCTCGCCCGCCAGGAAGCGGAACTGACCCAGCGGCAGCGCGAGATCACCTCCGGCCGGCTCGCGATCAGCGAGATCGTCGCCGAGTACGCGGACGCCGTGCACCATCAGCGCCGGCTCGACGTCGAGGAGCTCACCGGCATCGACATGGTCCGGGTCAGGCTTGAGGAGCTGGCTCACAGCTGCACCTCCGAGATCATGGAGTTCGCCACCGGCGGCGGGCAGTCGGCCGCCTCCAGGGAAGCCAGCCGGCCGATCGACCGCGGGCTGCTCGAACGCGGCGTCCATATGCGCTGCGTCTACCTGGAGAGCGTGTCCAACCACCCCCAGACGGTGTCCTACCTGGGCTGGCTGAGCGGCTTGGGCTGCCGGGTACGGGTGGTGCCCGCGCTGCCGCTGCGGATGGTCGTCTTCGACCGGCAGTCCGCGATCGTGCCCAGCAACCCGGACAACACCGCGGTCGGCGCGCTGCTGTTGCGCGGTTCGGGGCTGATTTCCGCCTTGTGCGCGCTCTTCGAGCACATCTGGGAGGACGCGCCGCCGTTCGGCAGCGCTCCGCAGCGTGACGACAGCACCGGCCTCAGCAGCCAGGCCCGCGCGGTGCTGAGCCTGCTCGCGCAGGGGCACACCGATGACGTCGTGGCCCGCAAGCTGGGCATCTCGGTGCGCACCTCCCGCAGGATCACCGCGGACCTGATGGCGCTGCTCGGCGCCCGCAGCCGGTTCCAGGCGGGCGTCATCGCGGGCGAACGCGGCTGGCTCCAGGGCGCCCAGGACAGCCCTTCGCCGAACTGACGGCCGCCGGACCGGCCGGAGCCGAATTGGCAGCAGCCGGACCGACCGCCACCGGCCGGAACACGGCCGGCGGCGGTCCGGATCGCTCACCGCACGGACGCCGTACGGAAGGTCCGCAGGCAGACCGGGACCAGCACGGCGATCATCGCCCCCACGGTGAGCACCGACACCAGCACCGGATGCTCGACCGGCAGACTGCCGCCCTGCGCCGCGGGGGCGTTGCCCCACAGCACCCGGCACGCCTCGGAGACCGAACTGACCGGGTTCCACTCCGCGACGGTGCGCAGCCAGTCCGGCAGCCCGGTCAGCGGCATGAAGGAGTTGGACAGGAAGGAGAAGACGACCAGCACCAGCGCGGAGATGCCGTTGATCGCCTCCATGTTGCGCAGCACCATGCCGAGCAGCGCGCCCAGCCACAGCATCGCGTAGGCGAAGGCGAGCAGCAGCGCGAAGCCGGCCAGCGCGGGCAGGATGCCGCGCTCGATGCGCCAGCCGACGAGCAGCCCGACACCGCCGACGGCGGCCATGCTGATCAGGGCGGGCACCAGGTCGGCGGCGGTGTGGCTGACCAGTACGGCGGGCCGGGCCATCGGCAGCGAGCGGAAGCGGTCGATCAGCCCCTTGCTCAGGTCGGAGGCGACGCCGAGCGCGGTGATGCCCACGCAGGAGAGTCCGACCTGGGTGAACACCCCGGCCATCACATAGTCGTGGTACTCCGTGTCGCCGCCGATGCTGACCACGCTCGCGAAGAGGTAGCCGAGGATCACCACCATGGCCACCGGGGTCAGCGCGACCGCGATGATCTTCTCCGGCGTCCTGCGCAGGTGCCGCAGGTGCCGCCCGGTGAGGGCGACCACGTCGGCCAGCCCGGCGGAGCGCCCGGCCGGCGCGCCAAAGAGCGGCCCTCCCGACGGCGCGGAGCCCTGGGACGGCGGGGCCAGGACGCTGGTCATCGCTTCTCCACTTCGGTTGTGGCGGTCGTCGCACCGGTCAGGTGGAAGAAGACGTCGTCGAGCGAGGGCCGGCGCAGCGCGAAGTCGATCACGTCGACGCCGCTGGTCTCCAGCGCCGCGGCCGAGGCCGCGATGGCGCCCATCCGGTCCGCGAGCTGTACGGAGATCCGGCGTCCCTCCCGGTCGACGGTGGGCGGTACGACGGCCACCGGGGTCAGCGCGGCCAGCGCCCTGGGCAGCTCCTCCGCGGTGCCCACGGCCACCTCCAGCCACTCCTCGCCGACCTTGTGCTTGAGCTCGTCGGGGGTGCCCTCGGCGAGCACCTGGCCCTCGGCGAAGACCATCACCCGGTCGGCCAGGATGTCGGCCTCCTCCAGGTATTGCGTGGTCAGCAGTACGGTGACGCCCCGCGCGACCTGCTCGCGGACCATCTGCCACAGCACCTGCCGGCTCGCCGGGTCCAGGCCGGTGGTCGGCTCGTCCAGGAACAGCACGGGGGGCGAGGCGATCAGACAGGCCGCGAGGTCGAGCCGGCGGCGCATGCCGCCGGAGTAGGTGCCCACCGTGCGGTCGGCCGCGTGCTCCAGCTCGAAGGTGGCCAGCAGTTCGTCGGCGCGCAGCCTGGCCCGCTTGCGGCCGAGCCGCAGCAGGGTGCCGAGCAGCACCAGGTTCTCCCGGCCGGTGAGCAGCTCGTCGACCGCGGCGTACTGCCCGGCGAGGCCGATCCGGCGGCGCACCTCACGGGCTTCGCGCACCACGTCGAAGCCCGCGACCCTGGCGTGCCCGGAGTCCGGCTCCAGCAGGGTGGCCAGCAGCCGCACGGTGGTGGTCTTGCCCGCCCCGTTGGGGCCGAGCAGACCGAGCACGGTGCCGGTCCGGACTTCGAGGTCCACTCCGGCCAGTGCCTGGTGGTCCCCGTACCGCTTTCCCAGGCCCTCTGCCTGTATCGCGATTTCCATGAATCTCCCTCCCTCGAATTCTGTTCGGCGGAATTCCGAATCCCGCTCGATAATCCGGGAGTTCGGTAGTCATCGCGTCGGAATGTAGCAGCGAAAGGGACCGATCGATGACCGGAATGTCCAGTACCGCGTGGCAGAACTCTGCAGTTGCAGGATGCTGCACTCGCCATACCGGGCGAAGCCGTTCCGCTGCCCTTAGCGTTTGGGCGATCCCCCCGGCCGCCGCGGCTTCGGGGCAACGCCGCTGACCGCAGGAGAAGTTAATGGCACGCAAACGCAACATCGCCGCCGCGCTCGGGGATTGGAGCGCCCGCCGCCGCAAGACAGCTGTCTTCGGCTGGCTGATCCTGGTCGTCCTGGTCACCGTCATCGGTGGCGCCGTCGGCCAGCAGACCATGACCGAAGCCGACTACGGGACCGGGGACTCCGGCCGGGCCGAGCAGATCCTCCAGGACGCCGGACTCTCGGCGCCCGCCGGCGAGCTGATCCTCGTCCACAGCAAGCAACTCACCGCCGGCCAGGACGGATTCCGCGGAGCGGTCACCGCGACCGTCGACGCGCTGAAGAAGACCGGGCTCGCGCAGAACCTCCGCGACCCCAACAGCACCGCGCTGGTCTCCGCCGACAAGCACTCGGCGCTGATCCAGTACGAGATCAAGGGCGACCCGGAGACCGCGGCCGACCGCGTCCAGCCGGTCATCGACGCCGTCGAGGCGACCGACAAGTCCGAGCAGTCGGTGACGCTGGGCCAGTACGGCGCGGCCACCGGCCTCAAGGGCATCAACGACAGCCTCGGCGAGGACCTCGCGCGGGCCGAGATGACCGCGCTGCCGGTCGCGCTCGGCATCCTGCTGGTCGTCTTCGGCGCGTTCGTCGCCGCCGTGCTCCCCGTACTGCTGGCGGTCACCGCCTGCGTCGGCGCGATGGGCCTGCTCGCGCTGAGCAGCCAGCTGGTGCCGGTCGACGGCATGACCAGCTCGGTGATGTTCCTGATGGGCCTGGCCGTCGGCGTCGACTACTGCCTGTTCTACCTGCGCCGTGAGCGCGAGGAGCGGGCTGCCGGCAAGGACAAGGCCACCGCGCTGCACATCGCCGCCGCGACCTCGGGGCACTCGGTGCTGATCTCCGGCATCACCGTCATGATCGCGATGTCCGGCATGTTCCTCTCCGGCCTCACCGTCTTCGAGGGCTTCGCCATGGCGACCATCGAGGTCGTGCTGATCTCCGTGGTCGGCTCGATGACGGTGCTGCCCGCCGCGATGGCGATGCTCGGCGACAAGGTCTCCAAGGGCCGCATCCCCTTCATCACCCGCCGCCGCGAGGCAGCCGCCGCCCGCCCGCAGCGCGAGAACGCGCTGCTGCGCGGGGTGCTCGCCCGTCCCGCCGTCTTCGCCGTGCTCGGCTTCGCACTACTGCTGGCCGTGGCCGCGCCCGCGCTCGGCATGAAGACCGAGAAGCTCGGCACCGACAAGCTGCTGCCGCCGGACAACCCGATGGTCGCCATCTCGCAGCAGATCGGCGAGGACTTCCCCGGCGCGCCCGCCCCCGCCGGCGTCATCGTCAAGGCTCCGGACATCAAGTCCGCCGACGTCACCGCGGCCATCGCGGACTTCAAGAAGGCCGCGCTCGCCTCCGGCAAGACCGGCAAGCACCTCGACGTCACCGTGCACGCCCAGCAGAACGTCGCCGAGATCAGCGTCCCGCTGGTCGGCAACGGCACCGGCGAGACCTCGAAGAAGGCGCTCAGCGCGCTGCGCGAGGACATCATCCCCGACACCCTGGGCAAGGTCTCGGGCACCACCGCGCTGGTCCGCGGTGACCTGGCCTTCTCCGAGGACTACAACGACCAGTTGAGCCGCAGCATCCTGCCGGTCTTCGGCTTCGTGATGGGCGTGACGTTCCTGCTCATGCTCATCTCGTTCCGCTCCCCCGTCATCGCGCTGACCTCGACGGTGCTCAACCTGCTGTCCGTGGGCGCCGCGTACGGCGTCATGACGGCCGTCTTCCAGCACGGCTGGGGCGCATCCCTCGTCGGCACCGAGCCGCCGGGCGCGATCGAGTCCTGGATGCCGCTGTTCGTCTTCGTGGTCCTCTTCGGCCTCTCCATGGACTACCACGTGTTCGTGGTCTCCCGAATCCGCGAGGCGTACGACCAGGGCGCGACCACCCGCGACGCCATCGCGCACGGCATCCGCACCACCGCCGGAGTCGTCACCAGCGCCGGCCTGATCATGGTCGCCGTGTTCGCCGTCTTCGGCACCCTGGCCATGCAGGACTTCAAGCAGCTGGGCGTGGGCCTCGCGGTCGCCGTCCTGCTGGACGCCACCGTCGTACGGGCCATCCTGCTGCCGTCCGTGATGGCGCTGCTCGGCGAGGCCAACTGGGCCGCGCCGAAGCGGTTCCGCAAGACCCGCACCTTCGAACAGGCGAGGCCGACGCCGCCCCCGGCCTCGCACCGCGCCCCGCACGTCCCCGCGGGCCGCTGACCTGGGCCCCGGGCCCCCTCCCCCCGCCCCCTCAAGAAAGGAACTCCGTGTTCGAGTTCAGCGTCATCGGCGGCAAGACGGCCCGCGACATCATCAGCCGCAGCCGGCCGGACATCGTGCGGGAGGTACGGGAGACCTACCTGACCCACGGCGACGGTGACTCCGTCAACCCGGACAGCTACTTCCTCCGCTTCCCCGACAAGCCCGACAGCCGCATCATCGCCCTCCCGGCGTACCTGGGCGGCAAACACGGCCTGGCCGGGATCAAGTGGATCGGCAGCTTCCCGGGCAACATCGACAACGGTGTGCCGCGCGCCTCCGCCGCCCTGCTGCTGAACGACTACGCGACCGGCTACCCGTTCGCACTCCTGGAGGCCTCCCAGATCAGCGCGGCCCGCACCGCTGCCTCGGCGGTCCTGGCCGCCGAACAGCTCACCGGCGGGCGCACCGCCCGCCGGCTGACGGTGGTCGGCGCGGGCATCATCGCCCGCAACATCCTGGAGTTCTTCGCCGCCCAGCAGTGGACGGTCGACCAGGTCATCGTGCACGACCGGTCCCCCGAGTACGGCGAGGCGCTGTCCGCCTTCGTCCGCAACTCGATCGGCTACCCGGCCCGCACCTCCGACGACCTGCGCCCCGCGGTGGACGGCGCGGACGTGGTGGTCTTCGCGACCACCGCGGGCAAGCCGTACGTCCTCGACCCGGCGGCCTTCGCCCCCGGCCAGGTCGTACTCAACATCTCACTGCGCGACCTCGGCCCCGAACTCATCCACGGCGCGTACAACATCGTGGACGACGTCGAGCACTGCATGAAGGCCGACACCTCGCCACACCTGGCGGAACAGAAGTACGGACACCGGGAGTTCATCACCGGCACCCTCGCCCAGCACATCCGCGGCACGGCCGTCACCGGCCCGGACAAGCCGGTGATCTTCTCCCCGTTCGGCCTGGGCGTACTCGACCTCGCGGTCGGCGCGCACGTCTACCGGGCGGCCCAGGAGTCCGGCGAGGCCATCGCCATCGAGGACTTCTTCGGAGAGACGACGCGCTGGTAACCGCGTTCCCGACCCCGTCCGAACCGCTCCACCGCTCCGACCAGCGGAGATCGCCCGAAGGGCCGCCGACCGGCGAGAACCGGTCCGCGGCCCTTCGGCGCGTAGCGGCGCGGCGCGGGGGTGGGGTGGGGTGGGGTGGGGT
>NZ_JAYMZR010000139.1:0-13809 GCF_035828615.1 Streptomyces sp. H27-D2
CGACCGGACGCTGGCGCGCACCCCGGTCGCCCTGTTGCCACCGCTGCTCCTCGACGAGGACCAGCCGCGCCGCGACGGACCACGGGTGCGCTTCGCGCGGCGGCTGCTGCCGGGCGTGCTCACCTCCGGACGGCTGTCCGCGGTGGCGGGGCACGTCTTCGCGCGGGGCCATGTGCTGTGCCAGGCGTCCGCCGGGTGCGGCGGCGCGGTTCCGGGGCCCACGGGTTCGCCCGACCCGACGGGCCTCGGTCCGGCCGGCCGGCGGGAGTGGGGACGGGAGGCGGAGCTATGAACCGGGACACGGGCCGGGCCACCGCTCGGCCGGCAGGACTGACAGGACTGACAGGACCGGCAGGACAGGGTGCGGCTCGGGAGACCGCGGTTCGGGCTGCTGTGGCTCGGGCGAACGCGGTACGGGTGACCGCAGAGGGCGCGGCCGGTGCGGTTGAGCCCGCGCTTGAGGCCGGGGCCGGCCGCACCACGACGGAGCCCTTACCCGAGCTGCCCTTCCCCGAGCTGCCCAGCCGGGACGAGCTCGGCTCGCGCATCGCGGCCACCGCCCTGTCGTACCTCTCACGGGCGGGCGCCAGACCGGCCCGCCCGGGGAGGGCCGACTGATGGCCCGCTCCGTACTGGTCACCGGCGGCAACCGGGGCATCGGGCTCGCGGTGGCGCGGAGCCTGCGGGAGGACGGCGACGCCGTCGCGGTGACCTACCGCGGCGGCGAGCCGCCCGAGGGGCTCTTCGCGGTACACGCCGAGATGACCGACGCGTCGAGTGTCGACGCCGCCTTCGAGATGGTCGAGGCCGAACAGGGGCCGGTGCAGGTGCTCGTCGCCAACGCCGGGATCACTCGCGACACCCTGCTGCTCCGGATGGACGAGAAGGACTTCCTGGACGTGGTGGACACCAACCTCAACGGGACGTTCCGCACGGTGCGGCGCGCGATCCGCGGCATGGTCCGCGCCCGCTGGGGCCGGATCATCCTCATCTCCTCGATGACCTACGCCTACGGCGCGCCGGGCCAGACCAACTACGCGGCCTCCAAGGCGGGGCTGCTCGGGCTCGCCCGTTCGCTCGCCTGGGAGCTGGGCGACCGGGGGATCACCGTCAACCTGGTGGCCCCCGGCCTGATCGAGACGGACATGGGCCGCCGGATCACCGAGCGCCGCCGGGAGGAGCTGATGCGCATCACCCCGATGCGACGCCCCGGAACGGTGGAGGACGTCGCCGAAGCGGTGCGCTACCTGGCGGGCGAGTCGGGCCGCTACGTCACCGGAGCGGTGCTGCCGGTCAGCGGCGGCCTGGGCCTGGGCGGCTGATGACCACCGAGCAGCGACCAGGAACAGCCCGAACAGCCCGAGCCACAGAGACAGATCGAACAGACAACGCCACAGAGACAGACCGAACAGACGAAGCGACAGAGACAAGGGGACACCCCATGGGGGACTCGACGAACGGCAGCGCGCCGCCGGCAGGCGAACGCGTGATCCATCTCGCCATCTCCGGCACCTACTCCAGCGGCAAGAGCACCACCACCGAAGCGGTCTCCGTCGCGACCGGTATCCCGCGCACCCACGCGATGACCTCCCGCGAGATCCTGCTGGACCTCGTCCCGGGCAAGACGGTGCAGGAGCTGACGGCGGCTGAGCTCATGACGCTCGGGCTGCGACGGCTGGAGGAGCGGATCCACAATGAGGCGCTGCCCGGCTCATTCGTCTCCGACGGCTCGGTGATCCACGAGTGGATCTACGGCGAGGCCCGGATGCGGGTGGGGATCAACCCGGGCGCGAACTTCTTCCTGCGGACGCTCAAGAGCGCCGCCGGCCTGCCCGTCAAGCGCTTCTACCAGCAGTACATGCACGCGTACGGGGAGATCACCAAGGCGCGCGCCAAGCGGATCTACGACGCGTATGTGCATCTGCCGGTGGAGTTCGAGATGAAGGCCGACGGCCACCGGCCGGTGTCCGAGCCGTTCCGTAAGATGTCCGACGAACTGCTCATCCAGACCCTGGAGGAGATGGAGATTCCGTACCACGTGGTGGGCGGCACGGTCTCCGAGCGGGTGCGGCGGATCGTGGAGATCTTCGACCTGCCGCTCGTGATGCCGCTCGACGACGCCGTCGCCATCGCGCGGGAGCGGGTGCGCGCGGCCACCGAGGTGCTGGAGACCGACGCCCGCTTCCACGCGGCCCAGCGCTCCAAGTCGCTGCGCAAGCGGGCCTCGTACGCCCTGCGCTACTGACCGAACGCCGCGCCCCGGCCCTCCGGGCGGACCCGCGTCCGTTCGGGGATCACCGGGGCGTACGGGCTCCGGCCACCGCCTACGGCCACCGCCTACGGCCACCGCCTACGGCACAACCGTGACCGGCCAGCGCCCGGCCTTGACCAGCCGGATCGCCACCGACCCCACGATGCGGTGGCCGGCCTGCTCGGACGCGCCGACCACCACCGCGTCGGCTTTGAGCTCGTCGGCGGCCGTGACCAGACCGCTGTAGGGGTCGCCGCGGAAAGTGTGGAACTCCCAGCGCACCTCGTATATCCCGCGCATCCGCTCGACCGAGGCGCGGACCTCGGCGATCAGACCCTCGGCGACCTCGGTGGTGGTCTCCGCCACCGGGGCGCCCAGCGCGGCGCCGGCGGCGAGGACGGGCTGTACGTACACGATCGCGAGCAGGGCGTTCTGCCGGCGGGCCAGGCCCGCGGCGTACGCCGCCGCCCGCCACGAGGAGTCGGAGCCGTCCACTCCGGCCACGATGACTTTCGGGCCGTCCGTACCGCGCTCGAAAGGCGCGGATGCTTTGTCCACCACGGCGAGGACACTAGCCGCTCAAGTCCGTGGCCGATGAATCGACCCGGCCGATGGCCGGCGATGTCGGTACTGTCGCGGATGTCGCCGCGGCTCCGCGCCCGCGACGTCCCGCACCTGCGGTGCCCCCGCCATCGGTGACGGCGCGGGAGGCGGCACGGGGGCGCAACAGGCCCGTGGTGGCGTACACGCCCGGCGCGCCCGCGCCGGGCCGCGGCGAAGGTCGCGGAGCAGCCTTGAAGCACTGCGAATATGGATGAAGTTGACCATGAGCTCGATGACCTCCTTGTGCTGCTGCGCGACACCCGCGGATTTGCCCTCGCGATGCTCCTCACCGAGGAGTCGGGCCTGGCGCAGTTCCGCGAGCGGGTCAAGACCTACGCGACGGACCTGGACGAGGACGCGCTCCGGCAGGCCCGCGCGGGCGTCTGCACCGAGCGTCAGGTGCAGGCCGTGCCGGAGGAACTGCGCAAGACGTACTTCGAGCCCTCGGGCCCCGACTTCCTCTTCCACCGGGAGCTGCGCCGCAAGGCGATCTTCGGGCGGAACGACCTCATCACCGAGGCGCCGATCTCCCGGGTCGACCTGCTGGTCGCGCGCAACACGCTGATGTACTTCAACGCCGAGATCCAGACGAACGTCGTCCGGCGCTTCCACTTCGCGCTCTCGGACCCCGGCTACCTCTTCCTCCGCAGAGCCGAGATGCTGCTCGACCACGGCGACCGGTTCGGCGCGGTGGCTCTGCGGCAGCGGATCTTCCGCAAGATCCCCAACTCCGGTCCGGCGCGCACCGGCCGTCCGCTCATCGGCCGGCACGCCGGCGTCGCCGGCGAACTGGAGGCCGCCACCTTCCCCGCCGGCCCCGTCGCGCAGCTCGCGGTCGACCTCCCGGGCAATCTCGCCCTCGCCAACGTTGCACTCTCCGCTCCGACGTCTCCTGTGACAGACGCCCACAGCGGGCGCCGCGACCAGAACGCGACCAGGAGGAGTCAGATCATGAAGTACATGCTGATGATCTTCGGCAAGCAGTCCGACTACGACGCGATGGGCGGCGACGGCACTCACGGCCCCGCGTGGACCGACAAGGACACGGCGGCGATGTTCGCCTTCATGCGGTCGGTGAACGAGGACCTCACCGCGTCCGGCGAAATGGTCGACGGGCAGGGACTGTCCGAGCCCTCGCAGGCCCGGCTCGTCACCGCGAAGGACGACGGCGTGCCGGTGATCTCGGACGGGTCGTACGGGGAGACCAAGGAGGTCCTCGCCGGGTACTGGGTCCTCGACTGCGAGAGCATCGAGCGGGCGACCGAGATCGCCGCGCGTGTCTACGGCTGTCCGCAGCCCGAAGGCGCCCCGAACTACCCGGTGGTCGTCCGGCCGATCCCGGATGGCGCCGGGATCGAGATGTGAGCACCCGAACGGGGGACGAGGACCTGCTGCGCCGACTGGCGCCGCAGGTCCTCGGCGCGCTCGTACGCCGCTACGGGCACTTCGACACCGCCGAGGACGCGGTCCAGGAGGCGCTGCTCGCCGCGGCGGTGCAGTGGCCCGGGCAGGGCACGCCGGACAACCCGCGCGGATGGCTGATCACGGTGGCCTCCCGCCGGCTCACCGACCTGCTGCGCAGCGAGGAGGCGCGGCGGCGGCGGCGCGAGGAGACGGCCGCCGCGATGACCCCGCGCGACGCGTTCCGGACGCCCGCCCCCGGCGAGGCGCGCGCGCCGTCCGAGGACGACACCCTCACGCTGCTGTTCCTCTGCGCGCACCCCGATCTCCCCCCGGCCTCCCGGCTCGCGCTCACCCTGCGCGCCGTGGGCGGCCTGAGCACGGCGGAGATCGCCAGGGCCTTCCTCGTCCCCGAGCCGACGATGGCCCGGCGCATCAGCCGGGCCAAGCAGCGGGTCAAGGCCGCCGGCGGCCACTTCCGGCAGCCGGTGGGGCCGGAGCGCGCCCAGCGCCTCCGGACCGTGTTGCAGGTGCTCTACCTGATCTTCAACGAGGGCTACACGGCCACCTCCGGCAGTAGCCTGCAACGCGCCGAGTTGTCCGGCGAGGCGATCAGGCTCACCCGCGAGGTCCGCCGCCTGCTGCCGGACGACGGCGAGGTGGCCGGGCTGCTCGCCCTGATGCTGCTCACCGACGCCCGCCGGCCGGCCCGCAGCACTCCGGACGGCGGCCTGGTCCCGCTCGCCGAGCAGGACCGGAGCAGATGGAACCAGGAGGCCGTCGCCGAGGGCGTCTCGCTCCTCTCCGACGCGCTGTCCCGTACGGCCGTCGGTCCGTACCAGCTTCAGGCGGCCATCGCCGCGATCCACGACGAGGCGGCGTCGGCCGACGACACCGACTGGCCTGAGATCCTCGCGCTCTACTCGCTGCTCGCGCGTATGACGCCCAATCCGATGGTCACGCTCAACCACGCCGTGGCCCTGGCGATGGTGCGCGGCCCGCGCGCGGGCCGCGCACTTCTCGAAACGCTGGACGCCGACCACCGCATGACGGGGCATCACCGGCTCGACGCGGTGCGCGGGCACCTGCTGGAGATGGCGGGCGAGAAGGACGCGGCCCGCACGGCCGCCGCCCGCACGATGAGCATCCCCGAACGGCGCTACCTCCAGGGCAGGGCGGCGGGGCTGCGGTGAGGGTGGCTCCGCCCCGTCGGCGGGCATCGCCGTCGACGCCCCGCACCCGTAACGCACTTGCGAACCCGTCGATGGCCCGCACCACCCCACCTGACGGCGGGGCATCCGCCCCGGCCGCCTACGCTGGGCCGCCATGAACAGATCACCCCGCCCCCTAGCCACCCCGTCCCACGAGCCCCGTCCGCTGGCTGTCTTCGACCTGGACGGGACGCTCGCCGACTCCGGACACCGGCAGCGCTTCCTGGAGCGCAGCCCCAGGGACTGGGACCGGTTCTTCGCGGCGGCAGCCGAGGACCCACCGCTCGCGGAGGGCGTGGCGCTGGCGCTGCGGAGCACCGAGGAGTGCGAGGTCGTCTATCTGACCGGCCGCCCCGAGCGCTGCCGCCGCGACACGGTGGCCTGGCTTGAACAACACGGCTTGCCGCAAGGCCGGTTGTGGATGCGTCCGAACGACGACCGCCGGCCGGCCCGGCGGACGAAGCTGGAGATCCTGCGCCGGATCTCGCGCGAACGCGCGGTGCGGATGATGGTCGACGACGACGAGCTGGTCTGCGTGGAGTGCGAGCGGGCGGGCTTCCGGGTCGTCAGAGCGCGTTGGGCGAATCCGTCGGAGACGCTGAGCGACGCGCAGGGACGGCAGGGCCGTACCTGACCTCTCCGGCGGGGGCGCTGAACTGGCTGCGACAGCGGACGCCGCGCGGGTCCTCCGCCCGGCGTCCGCCGTCGTGTCCTCACATCCGGCTTGTTCCGGAGCGACTCACACAGCCGCCGACAGCGACAGCGCGAAGCGCCCCGCCGCGTCCGTCCACCATTCCTTCAAATCGAGGTCCACCGCTGCCAGTTCGTCCCGTACGGTCTCGTGGCGGAACTTCGTGGACACCTCGGTCCGCATCTCCTCGCCGGCCGCGAAGGTGACCGCGAGGTCGAGCGCCGGGATCTTGACGGTGAGGTCGGTCCTGGCCCGCAGGCGCATCTCGATCCACTCGCCGTCCGGGACCCAGCGGGCGATGTGGTCGAACTCGTCGGGGTCGAAGTCCGCGCCCAACTCCCGGTTCATGACGGCGAGTACGTTCTTGTTGAAGGCCGCCGTGACGCCCTGCGCGTCATCGTAGGCGGCGACCAGGGTGGCCTCGTCCTTGACCAGGTCGGTGCCGATCAGCAGCGCGTCGCCGGGCTCCAGGCGGCCCCGTACGGCCTTGAGGAAGGCGGTCCGCTCGGCGGGCAGCAGATTGCCGATGGTGCCGCCGAGGAAGACGAACAGGCGGGGGCCCGGGGTGTCCGGGAGGTCCAGCGGGGCCGTGAAGTCGGCGACCAGGGCGTGAACGCGCAGCTCCGGATGTTCGGCCAGCAGGGCTTCGCCGGCCTGGGCGAGGGCGCTCTCGCTGACGTCCACCGGGACGTAGCAGGCCAGTTCGGGCAGCGCCCGCAGCAGATGGCGGGTCTTCTCGGACGAGCCGGAGCCCAGCTCGACGAGGGTGCGGGCACCGCTCGCGGCGGCGATGTCGGCGGCGCGGTCGCGGAGGATCTCGGCCTCGGCGCGCGTCGGGTAGTACTCCGGCAGCTGGGTGATCCGCTCGAAGAGCTCACTGCCCCGCGCGTCGTAGAACCACTTGGGCGGCAGCGCTTTGGGCTCGCTGGTCAGCCCGGCCAGCACATCGGCGCGCAGTGCGGCGGTGGTGGCGTCGGCGGGCAGCGTGCGGGTGACTTCGAACGGGCTCACAGACAGGGCTCCTTGAGGGGGGTGAGCAGTACATCGTCGCGGGTGGCGGCGAGCAGCGTGCGGTCGGGGACCTCGGTCCAGTGCGGATCGTCGTCGTACGGCTCCGAGGCGACGACGGTGCGGCGGCCCGGCTCGGCGAGATACCAGAGGGTGTCGCCCCAGGCGGTCGCGGTGACCGTATCGCCGTCGGTGAGCAGCAGATTGAGCCGCGAGGCGGGGGAGAGAGCGGCCACGTCGGTCACGGTGTCGGCGAGCGCCTGGCCGAGCTCGTCGCCCGCGCGCAGCCGGTGCAGGACGAGCGCCCAGACCAGCGCGGAGTCGCAGCGGGCCTCCAGGCTCAGCAGCTCCGCGGCGGGCAGCCCGGCCGCGAGCGGGCCGACCACGCCGGGCCAGCCCTTGACCGCGCCGTTGTGGCTGAACAGCCAGGGGCCGGCGGCGAAGGGGGCCGACGCGGCCTCGGCGTCGGCGCTGCCCTCGGTCGCGTCGCGCACCGCCGCCAGCAGCGCCCCGGTGCGCACGACCCGGGCCAGGTCGGCGGCCGAGGGGTCGCCCCACAGCGGGCCGCCCCTGCGGTAACGGGCGGGCGTCGGGTCGCCGGGCGCGTACCAGCCGATGCCGAAGCCGTCGGCGTTGACCGTTCCGTACCGCTGCCGCCGGGGTGCCCAGGACTGCCGGTAGAGCCCGTGCTGCGGCTCCATGATGATCTCGCCGATGGGCACCTCGGGCCCGAGGTAGGCCAGGTGACGGCACATCAGAAGGCCTCCGGGGAGTAGCTGGAGTCGGGGCTCGCGTCGCGCGCGGTGCGGAACCCGGAGAAGATCTGCCGGCGGACCGGCAGGTCCCAGTTGCGGAAGGTGCCCCGGCAGGCGACCTGGCCCACCGCGAAGGAGCCGCCGCGCAGCACCTTGTGCGCGTCGCCGAAGAAGACCTCGGAGTACTCGCGGTACGGGAAGGCGGCGAAGCCGGGGTAGGGCAGGAAGTCGCTTGCCGTCCACTCCCACACATCACCCATCAACTGCCGTACGCCCAAAGGCGAAGCGCCCTCCGGGTAGCTGCCGACCGGGGCCGGCTGAAGGTGGCGCTGGCCGAGGTTGGCGTGCGCCGGGGTGGGGTCCTCGTCGCCCCACGGGTAGCGCCGGGAGCGGTCGCTCGCCGGGTCGTGCCGGGCCGCCTTCTCCCACTCGGCCTCGGTGGGCAGCCGCCGCCCGGCCCAGCGGGCGTAGGCGTCGGCTTCGTACCAGCTCACATGCAGCACCGGCTCCTGCGGCGGTACGGGCTCCAGCAGCCCGAATCGGCGACGCAGCCAGCGCCGGCCGCCCTCGTCCCGCCGCCAGAACAGCGGTGCCCGCACGTCGTGTTCGCGTATCTGCGCCCAGCCATCGGGGGCCCACCAGCGGGGCTCGTGGTAGCCGCCGTCCTCGATGAAGTCCTGGTACGCGGCGTTGCTGACCGGGACGGTGTCGATGAAGTAGGAGGGCACGAAGCGGTGATGGGCGGGGCGCTCGTTGTCCAGGGACCATGGCTCGGCGGACGTCCCCATGCCGAACGGGCCGCCGGGCACCCGCACTTCGGCCGGCAGCAGCGCCGCGTCCGCCGGGGCGGGCGGCGGCGCGGGCGCGGTGAGCACGGCGGGTCCCGAGCGCAGCTGGTGGGTGATGAGCATGGTCTCGTCGTGCTGCTGCTCGTGCTGGGCGATCATCCCGAAGGCGAAGCCGGTCTCCAGCAGCGGGCCGCCGCGCAGCGGGGCGCGCTCCAGTACGTCGAGCACCCGGCCGCGTACCTCCGCGAGATAGCCGCGGGCCTCGTCGGGAGGCAGCAGCGGGAGCGAGGTGCGGCTCGCGCGGGGGTGCTCGAAGGCGTCGTAGACCGAGTCGATGTCGGGCCGCAGCGGCTCCCGGCCGCCGACGGTGCGCAGCAGCCACTGCTCCTCCTGGTTGCCGATGTGGGTGAGGTCCCACACCAGCGGCGACATCAGCGGGGAGTGCTGGGCGGTGAGATCGGGGTCGTCCACACAGCCGGTGAGCACGCCGGTGCGCTCGCGGGCGCTGGTGAGCGCCTCGACGGCGCGCCGACGGAGCGACTCGGCGTCCTCGGTCGCGGGGCTGTCGGAGGCGGTCATGCGTGGATCTCCTTCCACGGGGCGGAGTCGAGCAGGTCGTCGGCCGGACATCGGCCGCGGGCGACGTAGCGGTCGGTGAAGTCGGTGACGAGATCGGTGAGCGCGGCGGACGCGCCGAGCCGGGGCAGCGCTTCGCGGGCGGCGGCGAAGCAGATGACGGCGGCGGCGTGCAGCTCAGGGTCGCCGAGGCCGTCGTGGGCGGCGCTGTGCCACAGCGGATTGCGCGGCGCGGGAGCCGGACCGGCGCTTTCCGCCAGCGACTTGACGGTCCGGTAGGCCGTCTCGGCGGCGGCCGCGTCGTCGAAGAGCGCGGTGGTGACGGCGAGCGGGACCATCCAGCCGTCGTCGCCGGGCTGCGCGTCGATCATGCGCAGTTCCAGGTGGCCGCGCGGGCGCACCGGCGGGAAGAGGGTGGTGAGGTGGTATGCGAGATCGTCCGCGGTCGGCGGCCGGGGCGTGCCGCCGCGGATCCAGCGGCGGAAGCTGAGCCCCTCGGGCACGGTCCAGGGGGCGTCGTCGTCGCTGCGGATGCACAGCACCGGCGCGTCGAGGACGTACGCGGCCCACGCGCTGCGCGGGTCGGGGCCGTCGGGCGGGGCGAGCGAGCGGCCCGGGTCGATCCCGGCCCAGGCGGCCTGCCGGGTCGAGCGCCAGCCGGTCGGCCGGCCTTCGCACATCGGCGAGTTGGCGAAGGCCGCGACCAGCACCGCGCCCAGCAGATGCGCGAGCCGCCAGCGGCGGCCGTAGCCGAGCGGTCCCGGCTCCTCGTGCCCGGCGTCCAGGCACACCTGGACGGAGGCGGTGCGGCACATCATGGCGCGCCCATGCGGACCGGTGCGGTCGAACGCGGCCTCCATGGCGCGGTAGCGGGGCTCGGTCAGCACGCGGCGGTGCGGTCGCCACGGGTCGTGGCCGTGCCCGGCGAGCGCGAGCCCCCGCGCGCGCAGCTCCGGGCGGACGAGCCGGAGGTCCGCGGCGGTGGACTCCACGCAGGCGGTGAGCGAATCGACGGGCGGCGAGCTGAGTTCGAGCTGCCCGCCCGGCTCCATGGTGACCGCGGAGCGCAGTGGGAGGAGGCGCAGCGCGTCGACGGCGGCGCTCAGCCGGCCGGGGTCGACGGGGCGGGTGGGGTCTTCGAGGTCGTGCACGATCCATTCGACTTCGACTCCGAGCCGCTTCGGCGGACCGGTCTTGAAGCAGATGCCCCGCACCTGAGCGGTCACCTCTGCCTCGGTGATCCCCGAAGGGTGATTGCGTCGCCGGCTGTGGACCACGACCGGCACCTCCTATCGACATCCGCTGTCCAACCCGGCTTGACCTCGTCCGAGTTGCCGCCGTCCTACCTAACCCGTCGCAACCGGCGTTCTCAAGAGGACCGGAGCGTCACTTTGATCCACTGCCGCGAGCCGTGTCACGCGCCGGGTCCCGGCCCGGCGTCCGAGGACGAGGCAGGCTGCGAAGGCATGGCCTGAGCGGGCGCGGGCCGAGGGAAGCGAGGCGGAGGGGGTGCGGCTCCGATCATTCGGTCGTGTCCGGCCATTCGGTCGTGTCCGGTCGTGTCCGGTGGTGTCCTGTGGTGTCCTGTGGTGTCCGGTCGTTCGGTCATCCGGTCGTTCGGTCGGCCGGGAAGGCGTAGACCGTGCTGGCACGCGCGGACGGCTCGGCGTCGCCGTCGGCCGTCAGCGTGATGTCGACAAATGCCAGCGTACGCCCGAGCTTGGTGACCCGCGCGTCGATGACGACGTCCGCCGCCAGCACCGCGCGCTGGAAGCTCGTGGACTGCTGCACGGTGGTCATCGGGCCGTAGCCGCCGCGTGCCGCGGAGACGGCGATGACGGTGGCGGTGTCGGCGGCGGCCATCAGGGCCTGCCCCGACAGGGCCCCGCCCTCCCGCGCGAGCCGGTCCGACCAGGGCAGCCGCAGCACGGCGTGCCGCTCTCCGGTCGCGGACACGGTCAGGCCGAGGTCCTGGACCCACGGCGCGAAATGGTCGGCCAGCAGCTTGTTCGCCTCGTCCACGGTGAGCGTCACCGGGCCAGTGTGGCGTGCTCTTGACCGGCTCACCAGAGCGCGTCGTACGGTCGGCGGTGTGAGCGCCGCCGAGATCCCCGCCGTCCGTCCCGCCGACTGCCCCGCCGAGGTCTTCGAGCCGCGCACCTACGCGGCGGGGGTGCCGTACGCCCTGTTCCGCGAGCTGCGCGCGACCCGGCCGGTGTGCTGGGCCGACGAGCCCGCGGTGGGGCCTTGGCCCGCCGGGCCCGGCTACTGGGCGGTCTTCCGGCACGCGGACGTCAAGCACGTCCTGCGCAGCCCCGACCTCTTCTCCTCGCACCTGGGCGCCACCCAGATCCGCGACCCGGACACCGACGCGGACCTCGCGTTCGTCCGCGCGATGATGCTGAACCAGGACCCGCCGGGACACTCCCGGGTCCGGCGGGCAGTGGCCGCCGCCCTCACCCCGCGCGTCGTGCGGGAGCTGGAGTCGGTCATCGAGGCGCGGGCGGCGGCGCTGATCGACGCCGTCGCGGAGCGCGGCGAGGCCGACTTCGTCGAGGTCGCCGCCGATCTGCCGGTATGGACGCTCGCCCATGTCATGGGCGTCCCGGAGAGCGACCGACTGCTGCTCTTCGACTGGTCCAGCCGGGTCATCGGCTACCAGGACGCCGAATACGCGCGGCTGAGCACCGCCGAAGCGGCGGACCTCAGCCCGATGGGCCGCGCGGCCCTCGCGCAGCGCCCGGCAGCCGCGACCCGCCCCGACGGCAGCCCCGCCAACCCGCGCTCCCGTGAGGCGCTGGCCGACATGTTCGCGTACGCCCACGCGCTGGCGGACCAGCCCCGTCCCGGCAGCGTCATGGCGCACCTGCGCGAGGGCGGACTCAGCCGTGAGGAGTTCGAGAACATGTTCTTCCTCTTCGCCGTCGCGGGGAACGAAACGCTGCGCAACTCGATCCCCGGCGGCCTGCACACCCTGCTCGCGCACCCCGAGCAGTACGCCCTGCTGCGCGAGCGGCCGGAGTCGGTGGCCCCGGCGGTGGAGGAGATGCTCCGCTACTGGCCGCCGGTGATGAACTTCCGCCGTACGGCCACCCGCGACGTCGAACTGGGCGGCCGGCGGATCCGCCGGGGCGAAAAAGTCGTCGTCTACCACGCCTCGGCCAACCGGGACGAGACGGTCTTCGCCGACCCGGACCGCTTCGACGTCACCCGCTCCCCGAACGACCACGTCAGCTTCGGCTTCGGTCCGCACTTCTGCCTGGGCGCGCACCTCGCCCGTACCCAGATGCGCGCGATGCTGCGCTGCGTACTCGACCGGCTGCCGGGGCTGGAAGCGGCCGGCGACCCCGTACGGCTCACCTCCAACTTCCAGAACGGCCTCAAGCACCTCCCCGTCCGCTGGCGGCCCAGGGCGGGCGCGGTGTCCCTCCGGCCGGGGCGCTGAGGGAGCCGCAGCGGGATGCGCCGTTCGCTGTCACCCGCTGTCCGCGCCGGGAAAGAGGGACAGGAACGCGCCGGTCGAATCCGCGACGTCGCGGCCGAACGGCGCGTCCAGATCCCAGATCAGGAACAGCAGAAACGCGATCAGCGCGCTGAACAGCCCCGCGAGCAGCAACTCCCGCGCCGAGCGGCGGATCTGGAGCATGAAGATCATGCCGACGGTGACCAGTCCGCCGATGATGAGCCCGAACCAGACCACGCCCGGCATCGTCGGCCCGGAATTCTCCCCGCGGGCGTTACGGGCGTCGTCCGCGGCGGCGACCTGGTCGACCATGGGCTGGTACGCCTGGTTCTCATGGTCGTTACGGGGCACGTAGTCGCTCACATCGCGGCGGACCTTGTCCAGCAGATCAGTGCCGCGGTCGCTGAGCCCGCCCTTGTCGATCATGACGGCCCACTCCTTGGTGACCACATGGCGCACATAAGCGTCGACGTCCCGCTGAATACGCTCGTGGGTGGCCGCCGGCCAGACCTCGGAGCGGGCGCTCACTTCGTGCAGCGCCTGGGCCTCGTGGCGCGCCTCGTCCTGTGCCCCGCTGCGCGCCTCCCAGACTCCCGCGATGGCCAGGCCGAGGACGATCGCGTAGACCACGCCGATCATCATCGTCATGTACTCGATGACGTCGGGTGTCTCCGAGGGATCGTCGTCGTCGCCCAGCCGTCGCTGCTGGAGGACCGTGATGGTCAGGACGACCGCACAGGCCGCGATCATCGCGATGGTCAGCACAAGCCATTCCGACATGGAAACCTCCTGTTACGAGGACCGGGACCCGCTCGCCGCGGAGTGCCCGCGGGGCTTGAGCGCGGCGGCGGCGAGTACCGCCGGGGCCACGATCAGCAGAGTCAGAGAGATCAACGAGGGTCCGCCGGAGGGCTTCACGCGGGCCGGCGCCTGGTACGCCTGATGGGCCGGCACCCGGGGGCTGGGCTTTGGGCTCGGCTTCACGCTCGGCTTCGGGGCGGGCGCAGCTCTGTGGGTGGGCGGCGGAGTGCTGGGCGGCGGTCCGCGCATCGAGGCGAGCGC
>NZ_JAYMZR010000140.1:0-6049 GCF_035828615.1 Streptomyces sp. H27-D2
CTCCACGGCGCAGCGGTGGCCCTGGCCTCGGGCACGCCGGGCGCGGCAGCCGAAGTGGCGGCTGCGAAGGTCGCGGCGGGCGAGGCGGCGTACGCGGCGTCCCGCACCGCCCTTCAGCTGCACGGCGCGATCGGCTACACCGCCGAGTACGACCTGTCCCTGTGGATCGGCAAAGCACGCGCGCTGCGGTCGGCCTGGGGCACACCCTCCGCCTGCCGGGCCCGGGTTCTGAAGGCGGTCCACCCGTAGAGATCCGCTGTGCTTCGACGGTCCGGTACGAGGCGTCGGTCTCCGGCCGGGCCGCCCGCGCCGGGCCGCCCGCTATGAGGCGAGCAAGGACTCGGCGATGCGGCTGCGGTGCGACGCGGGCGAGCCGAGGAGCTGCGCGGAGCCGTGGGCGCGCTTGAAGTAGCGGTGGGCGTCGTGTTCCCAGGTGATGCCGATGCGCCGTGCAGCTGGATCATCTCCCCGGCGACCGCGCCCAACTCCTCCATGACCACGTGTACTTCGAGCGCGCCGCCGCCGACGCCGCCGTACTCCTCCGGCACGGACAGCCCGGCCGCCCCGATCTGCTCGGTCAGCGGCCGCCAGGCGGCTGCTCCCTCGTGCCGTGCGAGCAGCGACCGTACGGCCGTACGGCCGTACGGCCGTACGCAGCTCCTGGCGCTCCGTGCCGAGCCTCACTCGTGGCCTCCTTCTGGTGCGTCTCGCGCTCCTGCTGCCTCTCGTGCCTCGGGTGCCTCAGGTGCTTCTCGCGCTGTGCGCCGCGGTTCGGCCTTGAGGATCTTTCCGCTGGCGTTGCGCGGCAGCTCCGGGACGATATGGAACGGCGCGGGACCTTGAAGTTGGCGAGCCGCTCGCGGGTCCAGGCGGTCGGTTCGGCCGGGTCGGGGTGCTGGCCGGGTTCGGGCACCAGATAGGCGACGCCGACCTCGCTGAGCCGCTCGTCGGGTGCGCCGACCACCGACGCCGGGCAGCGCCCGTCCCACCGTGTGGGAGATGGTCCAGGCGTCCGCGTCCGGGGGGCAGACGGAGACGACGCCCGTCGACTCGGTGAGTCCGTAGGCTGTGAACACGGATGGCACGCCCAGCCGTTCGCGGATTTCGTCGATGAGCGCGGCGGGCACGACGGCCGCGCCGGTGCCCGCCAGGCGCAGCGCGCCGAGGTCGTGGCCGGCGAGGTGCGGGTGGCGGACCAGACCGTGGAAGACGGTGGGCGGACCGAGCAGCACGCTGATCCGTTCCTCGGCGATGCGGCGCAGGATGCGGTCGGCGTCGTAGACGGCTTCGGGGATCATGGCCGCGCCACGCAGCAGGCAGGCGACGATCCCGGCCTTGTAGCCGAAGGTGTGGAAGAAGGGGTTGACGAGGAGGTAGCGGTCGCCGGGGCGCAGGGTGACGGCCCGACGATGCGGGAGGTGCTCAGCAGCTTCTGCACCGGAGTCGCGGTCATCACCGCCGTCGAGCCCGACGGCCGCCCCACGGGCATGGCCGTCCAGTCCTTCTCCTCGGTCTCACTGGAGCCGCCGCTGGTGTGCTTCTGCCCGGCGCACACCTCGACCGCTTGGCCGCGCATCCGCGCGGCGGGCCGCTTCGCCGTGAACATCCTCTCGGCCGAACAACAGGCCCTATGCGGGCAGTTCGCGGTGACCGGCGAGGAGAAGTTCCAGGGCGTCGACTGGCGCCCCGGCGCGAACGGCGCGCCACTGCTCGACGGCGCGCTCGCGACCATCGAATGCGAGCTGGCCGGCACCTTCCCCGGCGGCGACCACACCATCGCACTCGGCCGGGCCACGGCTCTCGACCGGCTCCCGGGCGCCGAGCCGCTGTTGTACTTCCGGTGTGCCTACGGTCGCCTGCGCTCCAGCTCTTCCAGGTCCGCGAGCATCGCGTCGGCCAGATCCCGCTCCGAGGCGTAGTACCGCTCGGCCCACTTGAGAGTGAGCGTGGGGTACGCCCACGCCTCCTGGCCCTGCGCCCCGGCGACGTCGGCCTGCGCCCTCTCACGCATCGCCTCCGCGTACGCGCGGTGCGCGCCCAGCACTTCACGCATCCGCTCGGCTTCGAGGAGATGGCCGAGCCAGATCCGCAGCATGACGCCGTGCTTGAGCACCGGCGGCTCGACCGGCGACTCACGCGCCCAGGTCCGCACCGCATCCATGCCCTCACCGGCGATCCGGTAGACCCGCTTGTCACGGTTGCCGGTCTCCTGGGCGACCATCCGGGAGGTCACATAACCGACCTTCTCCAGCCGCTTCAGCTCACCGTAGATCTGCGAGACCGGCCGATCACCCGCGAAGCCGACGGAGGGCGCCGGGCTCACCCCGAGGAGCTTGGCGATCGAGGTGATCGAGTTCTCGGGGTTGGGCAGCATGTCGCGGGCGGCTCTGATGATCTCGGGGGTGGCGACGGTGGGGCGCCCGCCGGCGCGGCCCGGCGGCCCGGCCCCCGTTCGGGCGAATTCCAGAGGCCGGCCACCGGGATGTCCGGTCGGTCGTCAGGCGCGGCAGCGCAGCATCTCCAGTGGGGGGTTGGCGAGGAAGTCCGCCCAGAAGTCCGCACCGAACTCGCGCACGCCGGCCTCCGACACCGTCAGCGGGACCCAGGTCACCTCGCTGAATCCGGCTGCCCGCAGGCACTTCTCGTAGACCTCGCGACGCGGGCGGTTGGCGACGAATGAGATCGGCGGGTCGAGCAGCGCCGTGATCCGGACTTGCGGTCCGGTCTCGGTCTCCTCGCCGGTGAGCTCGCTGCGGAAGCCGTACTTGTCCGGGGGCGGCCCGTCGAAGCGGAAGTCGGGCGACTGGTTGAGCACGAAGAACTCGCCGCCGGGCTTCATGCTCCGGTGCGCGTTGCGGCACATCCGCTCCGTGGCGGCGATGTCCTCCGCGTAGCTGAGCAGCTGGACCGCCAAGGCGATGTGGAAGCGCTGCTCGAGGGGCCGCAGTTCGGACACATCGCCCACCTCGTAGCGCACACCCAGCGGGTTGCGATCCTCCAACTGCTGTGCCACGGCGACCATTTCACCGGATATATCGATTCCGAGCACGTCCGTGGCGCCGCGCCGCTTGAACTCCCTGCTGTAGAAACCGGTGCCGGAGGCGAGGTCGAGGACCGACTTGCCGCGTACGTCCCCGACCATGGCCAGGAAGCCGGGCACCACTGCGTACTGCTCCAGCGGCAGGGACTTGAAGCCCTCGAACGCCTCACCGATCTCGTCATACTGCTGCACGCTCATCGTGCTGTCCTCCCCTGTGCTTCGTCATGCCCTTGGCCTCGGCCCCCGCTCCCGGGACACGCCGCAGCCTCTGGCGGGGAGTCTCCCCGCACCCCGGCAGACCGTCGTACTGGCAGAAGCCACAAAGATGCGGACATCGTCCCGGCTCCGCGTACAAGCGGGCGTACGGGTTCGAGCGGATGATGGACAACCTCGGTGCGATCTTCGGCCCGCTCCTCGCGCTCGGTCTGTCGCCTGGCTCGGCGCGCAGTGGGCCATCGGTCTGTCCGTCATCCCCGGCCTGCCGGCCGCCACCGCGATCGTCTACGCGATCCGGCGGCCCAGGGCCCACCGCCCGGGACAAGGTGGCGTTGAAGATCCGCGCCCGCCGCGCCGCACCCACGGACTGGCGCACCCGGCGGCGGCTCGCTCCCGCGATTGCCCCGCCTCGGTCCGTGCCCCGGGACGGTGTTCCCCCGATACTGGCCTGAGCCACCAGATCTCCGTACCAGCCTGGAGCGAGTCCGACCTGACCTGCGCAGACCCCGGACCGCGGCCCGCACGCCCATCGCACCTGGAGACAACCGTGAAGATGTTGATCAACGTTCCCGAGACCGTCGTCGCCGACGCGCTGCGCGGGATGACCGCCGCGCATCCCGAACTGGTGGTCGATGTGGAGAACCGGGTCGTCGTACGGCGGGACGCGCCGGTCGCCGGGAAGGTCGGGCTGGTTTCGGGCGGCGGGTCGGGGCATGAGCCGTTGCACGCGGGGTTCGTCGGGCCCGGGATGCTCGACGCGGCCTGTCCGGGCGAAGTGTTCACCTCGCCGGTGCCGGACCAGATGGTGCGGGCGGCGGCTGCCGTGGACAGCGGGCAGGGTGTGCTGTTCGTGGTGAAGAACTACACCGGCGACGTCCTGAACTTCGAGATGGCCATGGAGCTGGCCGAGGACGAGGGCGTGCAGGTCGCCAAGGTCCTGGTCAATGACGACGTGGCCGTGACCGACAGCACCTTCACCGCCGGCCGGCGCGGCACCGGAGCCACCCTCTTCGTGGAGAAGCTGGCCGGCGCGGCGGCCGAGGAGGGCGCGCCGCTGGACCGGGTGGCGGCCATCGCCCGGCAGGTCAACGACTCCTCGCGGAGCTTCGGCGTCGCGCTGAGTGCCGTCACCACCCCGGCCAAGGGCAGCCCGACCTTCGATCTGCCGACCGGGCAGCTGGAGCTGGGCATCGGCATCCACGGCGAGCCGGGGCGCGAGCGGCGGGCGATGATGACCTCCGGTGAGATCGCGGACTTCGCGGTCGACGCGGTACTGGAGGATCTGCGCCCGACCGGGCCGGTCATCGCGCTGGTCAACGGGATGGGGGCGACGCCACTGCTGGAGCTGTACGGCTTCAACGCCGAGGTGCAGCGGGTGCTCGTCGAGCGCGGCGTGCCGGTGGCCCGTACGCTCGTCGGCAATTATGTGACCTCGCTCGACATGGCGGGCTGCTCGGTGACGCTGTGCCAGGTCGACGAGGAGTTGCTGCGACTGTGGGACGCGCCGGTGCGGACCGCGGCGCTGCGCTGGGGCCTCTGAGCGGGGGCGCCGGAAGCCGGACGGGGCCCGGCACGGGGCCCTTGACCGGCGAAGACGTCACCGGACGGAGCGCTTCCCCACGGCGCTCCGCGCGCGAAGCGATCCCGCCGCGCGGAGAACCCCGCCCGTAAAGACCGACCGGGAGCGAGCCCGCAGCTCCCGAAGCTGATGGAGGACTTGTTGCTCGACACCGACTTCTTCCGCCGCTGGCTGGCCGCCGCGGCCACCACGATCGACCGCGAGGCGACGCGGCTGACCGAACTGGACTCCGCGATCGGCGACGCCGACCACGGCGCGAATATGCAGCGCGGCTTCAAGGCCGTGACGGCAGCCCTGGAGAAGGAACCACCCGCCACTCCCGGCGCGGTGCTCATGCTCGCCGGGCGGACCCTGATCTCGACGGTGGGCGGCGCTTCGGGGCCGCTGTACGGCACGCTGCTGCGGCGCACCGGTAAGGCGCTCGGCGACCAGGACCAGGTCGGCCGGGAGGATCTGGCGAGCGCGCTGCGCGCCGGCGTGGAGGCGGTGGCGGTGCTGGGCGGCGCGGCCCCCGGTGACAAGACGATGCTGGACGCGCTCACCCCGGCCGTCGAGGCGCTGGGTGAGTCGTTCGGGGCGGCGAGCGCCGCCGCGGACGAGGGCGCGCTCGCGACCGTGCCATTGCAGGCGCGCAAGGGACGTGCCAGCTATCTGGGCGCGCGCAGCGTCGGCCACCAGGACCCGGGGGCGACGTCGTCGGCGCTGATCCTCGCCGCACTGGCCGAAACGGCCGCGGTGTCCGCCGGGACGGCCCAGGACGCGGCCCCCGGCGCGGCTCCGGACTCGGACTCGGAGGGCGGGCGATGAGCGACGCGAAGCTCGTCGGGATCGTCCTCGTCTCGCACAGCGGCCCGGTCGCCGACTCGGTGGCGAAGCTGGCGGTCGGACTGGCCGGTGGCGGCACCGCCCCGGTGGCGGCGGCCGGCGGCACTCCGGACGGCGGCCTCGGGACCAGCTCGGAGTTGATCGCCCAGGCGGCGCACAGCGTCGACCGTGGCGCGGGGGTCGCCGTGCTCGTGGACCTCGGCAGCGCGGTCCTCACCGTGAAGGCACTGTTGGCCGAAGGGGACGAACTCCCGGACAGCACACGGCTGTTGGACGCGCCGTTCGTGGAGGGCGCGGTGGCCGCCGTCGTCACCGCATCAGCCGGGGCGGACCTGGACGCGGTCGCGGCGGCGGCCGGGGAGGCGTACGACTACCGGAAGGTATGAGCG
>NZ_JAYMZR010000140.1:6059-13571 GCF_035828615.1 Streptomyces sp. H27-D2
CGAGAGCGGTCGTCCGTCGCGGTGGCTCTCGCCCGTTCCGCCCGCCCCACGCCGCACGGCCTCGCACCGCCCGCCCCCGCGCCGCGCGCCTCCGTCACCGGGCCGACGCGCGCCCCGATCCCGCCCCGCCGGCCGCGCGTCGCCACTCTCGCGGCGTGACCCCGTACGCCTCGCGGAACCTGCGGGCGAAGTGGCTCGCGTCGGAGAAACCCCGGGCCCGTGCCACCGAGGCGATCGGCCTGGTCCGGCCCGCTTCGGAAGACAGGGTGCGCCGGGCGCCCTCCAGCCGCTGGGTGGTGATCCACTGCTCCAAGCTGATCTCCGCCTCGGCGCAGGTCCGGTAGAGGTACCTGACGGAGATGCTGTGGGCCCCCGCGATGCCGGCGGGCGTCAGGCCGGGTTCGGTCAAGTGCAGCCGGGTGTAGGCGAGGACGCCGCTCAGCAGCGTCTCGGCCATCACGGGGCGGGTGTCGGCCTGCGCCGCGGACGTGATGAGCGCCCGCAGCAGTTCGACCGTGGCCGAGCCGAGCGCGGCGGCGCCCGGGTCGGCGGAGAGCGTGTCGGCGTGCCGCGAGAGGTACGCGAGGTGGCCGCGGACCAGATCGTGCAGCGGGCTGGACTTCAGCCGTCCGGCGCCCCTGCGCACGATGTCCACGGGCAGCCCGAGAACGTCGTAGCTGACCTGGAAGGACTCGGAGGCACCAGTTCCGGTCCAGCCGAACTCGTACGGTGCGGTGAGGTCGTTGAGCATCCGGTCCCCGGCTCCGACCGGCTCCTCCCGGCCCGACTGCGCGAACATGCCGTGTCCTCGGGTCCGCTGGGCGATGACGACGATCGGCGGGCCCTCCATCCGTACGTGCCGGGCGGTGCGGACCAGCCGCAAGCCGGTGGAGGCGGCGCTGAACAGGGTGGAGCCGCCGAAGGGCCAGACGTCCATCCTGGCGCGCACCACGCCCGCCGAATCCTCGTGCGTGACCCGGCACGGCACGGACGCCCCGATCATCGCAGCGTCTAACGCCCCGACCCGGTCCGCGGGCGGTACACGTACGGCGTCGAGAAGGATCATCGCGTCGGTTCACCCGCCTTCGCGGTGAATTCCGGCGGGGACCGGGCTCTTCGCCGGGCGCCCCGCATATACGTACGGCTCAGTCTCGCACGGCTCTGCCGGGCCGTGGCGGCACTTTCGGCTCCCGGCTCGCCGCCGCCCGGGCGCGGCTTCGCTCCCGCGCGAAGCGGTCAGTCTGGGACGCAGAGCGTGCACGCTCGGACCACTTCGGTCACCGGTCCGCTGACAGGATGCTCGGCACACACTCATCGGGCACGCACTCATCGAGCACCCGCTCGCCTGAAAACCCGGCCGCGACGCCATACGGCCGGGCCACCAGGCCGCGCGACTCCGCAGAGAACCACAGGAAGTGGGGATCGGCACATGAGCGACATCAAAGCACCCATCCCGGTCGTCTTCATCCACGGGTTATGGATGCACTCCAGCAGCTGGGACAACTGGGTGCGGCTCTTCGCCGCCAACGGCTACACCGCCCTCGCACCGGGCTGGCCGGGCGACTCGGCGAGCACCGAGGTGACCCGCTACCTCGGCCAGCACGGCAGCGCGCGCGTCGCCAAAGCCGTACTGCTCGGAGCGGTTCCGCCGCTGATGCTGCGCACGGAGGCCAACCCGCAGGGCCAGCCGATCGAGGCGTTCGACGCCATCCGCGCCGGCGTCTCGGCCGACCGGTCGCAGTTCTACCGGTACCTCAGCGCGCCGTTCTACGGAGCGAACCGCGCCGGGGCCGAGGTATCGCAGGGCGCGCGGGACGCCTTCTGGCTGATGAGCATGCAGGTCAGCCTCAAGGGCGCGTTGGACTGCGTCCAGGCGTTCTCCGAGACCGACTTCACGCAGGATCTGCGGAGCATCGACGTACCCGTCCTGATCGCGCACGGGGACGACGACCAGATCGTGCCGATCAACGCCTCGGCACACCAGTCCTCGCAACTGGTCAAGGACGCGGTCCTGAAGGTGTACCCGGGATCTCCGCACGGCTTGGTCGGCGGCTTCAAGAAGGCGTTCCACGCGGACTTACTGGCTTTCATCACGGGCTGAACGGGCTGAACGGGTTGCGGATCTGACGGGCTGTGGATCTGACGGGCTGCCGGATCTGACGGTCACCGCCGAGCGGCCGGGCGGGAGGTGGGCGAGACGCGCGGCGCTCTCCCCACCTCCCGTAGCCCTCACAATGCTCAGGCCCCGGCCGCGACGGCTGCCCGCAGCCGGTCACACACCTTTGCCACTGCCGCCGCGTCCGGCAGCAGACCCGCAGCGAACATGGACATCTGCAGAGCGGGGCCGTGGGCGTCGTACCGAGCGAGGTCGCCCTTGAAGACGGGTTGCACCACGAAATGGATATGCCCGGGCACCGCGTGCGCATGGGACCAGAGGCAGACGTAGACCTGCTCCGGACTCATCGTCGAGGTGAGGAGAGAACTGACCTTCCGCAACAGCGGGCCCAACTCGATCGATTCCTCGGCCGACAGGTCGGCCACATGGAGCACGTGTCTGACCGGCTTGACCACCAGCGTTCCGACGCCCAGCGGCCCCACACAGTGCTCTACGACCCACTCGGCCGTCCTGAGGATCACCCCGCCCGGCAGAGGCTCCGTACCGGCGATGAGCCCGCAGGCCATGCACGCCCGGTCCGCGCCCAGGTTCTCAGCCCTCATCGCGACTCCTCAATGACCCAATGACGTACGGCTCATCCCGCCCTCCTCACGGAAGCGTGAGAATACGGGGGCCTTCATCCGTGATGGCCACCGTGTGCTCCGCGTGCGCGGCACGGGTGCCGTCGATGGTGTGCAGGGCCCAGCCGTTCGCGGCGGTGCGGTACGCGTCGCGGCCTCCGGCGATGAACATCGGCTCGATGGCCAGCACCAGGCCGTGCCGGAGTTTGTAACCGCGCCCGGGGCGGCCGTCGTTGGGGACCGCTGGGTCCTCGTGCATCGTGCGCCCGACGCCGTGTCCGCCGAAGTCCGAGGGGATTCCGTACCCCGACGCGCGGCCGATGCCGCCCACCGCGTGCGCGATGTCGCCGATGCGGGCGCCGACGGTCGCGGCGGCGATCCCCGCGTGCAGCGCGCGCTCCGTCGCGGCGATGAGCGCCAGGTCCGCCGCGCGGGCATGGCCGACGACGAAGCTGACGGCGGCGTCGCCGACCCAACCGTCCAGCGTGGCACCGCAGTCGACGCTCACCAGGTCTCCGTCGCGCAGCCGGTAGCCGTCGGGGAAGCCATGGGTGATCACGTCGTTGACCGACGCGCAGATCACCGCGGGGAAGGGCGAAGAGGCGAACGACGGCTGGTAGCCGAGGAAAGGGGAGCTCGCTCCCGCCTTGTCCAGGACCGCGTGCGCGGCCTCGTCCAACTCCTTGAGGCTCACGCCCACCGCGGCCGCATCCCGGGCCGCTTCGAGAGCGTGCGCGACGACACGGCCCGCTTCCCGCATCGCGTCCAGTGACCGGTCGGTCTTGATCTCCACCATGAGCAGGGTCCCCTCGTAAGCTGCGCCCCGGGACGGGGTACCGGTATTAGTATCACGGTACGATCCAACCCCGGGCCCCGCTATTGACGTTGACGGAGATCACCGACGGCGTTCGCCAGAACCGCGCGGGCGAGGGCCGCGACCCCCGCATGGATGCGCTCCCGCGACATACCGCCGGCGACGAGGTGTTCGATGAGGTCGCTGCGCACGGCGGCCAGGAGTGCGTGGGCGAGGAAATCGGCACTCCCGTCCCCCCGGGCTTCCGCCAGCAGGGTCGCCAGCTCCGCGTGCCACAGGCTGTAGGCGTCGTTGCGGTACGGGCTGCCGCTGCCCGCGTTCTCCAGGGCGAGCATCAGCGGGCGATTGTCCAGCTTGAAGCGCAGCAGGGCGTCGAGGACAGCGAGGACGCGTTCGCCCGCGGGGGCGCCGGGGCCGAGCGGCGGGGGGCCCGTGAGGACATCGGCCCGCAACTGCTCGGTGCGCTGCTGGACCAGCGCGCGGACGAGGCCGACCCGGTCGCCGAACCGACGGAAGAGCGTGCCCTTGCCGACCCCGGCAGCTACGGCGATGTCATCCATGGACACCCGCTCAGGATCGCCCCGCTCGGCGAAGAGGCGGGCCGCGGCGATGAGGACCGCCTCACGATTACGGGCCGCGTCGGCTCGCTCCTTGCGCGGGACGGACATGACTCCTCCTGGAGACCGGGGCAGCTAAACGGACTAGTGGTCCGTATGGTCAATGCGGACCGCCGGTCCGCATCGTAGCGCGGACCTCGCCGACCGAGAGAGGCCCACCATGCCCGACACCCCCATGAGCAGCGCCCCTCCGAACCAGCCGAACCAGCCGAACCAGATCGATCAGATCGATCAGCGGGAAACGGTCCTGGTGACCGGCGGCACCGGCAACACCGGCCGCCGCGTCGCCGCCCGGCTCGCCGAACTCGGGCACCCGGTGCGCGCGGCCAGCAGGCGTCCCGCGCCGGCCGACGACGTCGACCACGCCCGAGTCGAGCACGGTCGCGTCGAGCCCGGTCGAGTCGAGCCCGGTCGAGTCGAGCCCGTCCGCTTCGACTGGGACGACGCCTCGACGCACGTCCCGGCCCTGCGCGGCGCCCGCGGCATCTACCTCGTACCGCCCAACGGCGCATCGGACCCGGCCGCGTCCATGCTGCCGTTCCTGCGGCAGGCGCGGCTCGCCGGTGTCCGCCGTGTCGTCCTCCTCAGCTCCTCGGCCATCGCCGAGAGCAACGGCGGGCTGGGCGTGGTGCACCGGGCCACCCCCGAACTGTTCCCGGAGTGGGCCGTGCTCCAGCCCTCCTGGTTCATGCAGAACTTCACCGGCGAGCACGCGCACGCCCTCAGCATCCGCGCCGACGACGAGATCGTGACGGCCACCGGCGAGGGCCGCGTCGGCTTCGTCGACAGCCAGGACATCGCCGAGGTCGGCGTACGGGCCCTGACGGACGAACAGCCGCACAACACCGCCCACCTCATCACCGGCCCTGAAGCGATCGGCTACGACGCCATCGCGGCCATCGTCTCCGAGACCGCCGGCAGACCGATCCGGCACCGCCGCGTCTCCTACGAGGTCCAGCGCGACCGGTTCGCCGCCGTCGGCATACCCGGCCGGTTCGCCGAGCTGCTGGCCGGCATGGACCGGGCCATCGCCACCGGTACGGAGGACCGCACCAGCCCCACCGTGGAACGCGTCACCGGCCGGGCGCCGCGCTCCTTCCCCGTCTACGCCGCCGAGCACGCAGCCGCCTGGCAGCGGCCCTGACCCGCGTTCGGGGAGCGCCCCGCCCGCGGCCCGCGCCGACGGGCGAGGCCGCGGCGGCCCGTTGGGCTCCGGGCCGCGGATGAGCTCCGGCGGGCGCCGACGCGCGAACGCCTTCGGCTTTCAGCCCCGGTCCGAGCGCTCCGCCGGTTAGCCTTCCGGACGCCGCACTCTGCGCCGCGACCACGTCAGGAGCACGCTCATCGACACCCAACGCACCTCCGCCGGCTGCCCCTTCCTCATCGACCCCGCCGCCCGCGACGTCCAGGCCGAGGCCACCCGGCTCCGCGCTCTCGGCCCGGCGACCCGGGTGGAACTGCCCAGCGGCGTCGAAGCCTGGTCGGTCACCGACCAGGCCCTCGTCAAGCGGCTGCTGACGGACGACCGCGTCTCCAAGGACGCGCATCAGCACTGGCCCGCCTACATCAACGGCGAGATACCCCAGGGGTGGCCGCTGAGCATCTGGGTCAGCGTCCGCAACGCCCTGACCGCGTACGGGCCCGAGCACACCCGGCTGCGCCGGCTGATCAGCTCCGCGTTCACCGCCCGCCGCGTCCGGGCCCTCACGCCGAAGATCGAGGAGATCACCGCGACCCTCATCGACCAGCTCGAAGCCGCCCCGGACGGCCGGCCGGTCGATCTGCGCGCCCAGTTCGCCTGGGTGCTGCCGCTGCTCGTCGTCAACACGCTGCTCGGCGTCCCGGAGGAGGCGCACGACGGGTTCCGCGGCGCGATCGGCGGGCTGTTCGCCACGGACCTGTCCGAGGAGGAGGCGACCGCCAACGGCCAGACCGTCTACCGGCTGCTGTCCGAGCTGGTGGCCGTCAAGCGGGAGACGCCGGGGGACGACGTCACCAGCGGGCTCATCGAGGCGCACGACGCCGAGACCGACACCAGCCTCTCCGAGCAGGAGTTGCTCGACAGCATCCTGCTGCTGATCGGCGCGGGCCACGAGACGACGGTCAACCTCCTCGACCACACCATCACCAACCTGCTCACCCACCCCGACCAACTCGCCCTGGTCCGCGAGGGTCGCGCCAGCTGGGCGGACGTGGTGGAGGAGAGCCTGCGCCAGCAGGCCCCGATCGCGAACATCCTGATGCGGTTCGCGGTCGAGGACATCCACGACGCGGACAGCGGGCTCACCTTCCGGCGCGGTGAGGCGTTCGTCATCAACTTCGCCGCCGCCGGCCGCGACCCCAACCTGCACGGAGAGCGGGCCGACAGCTTCGACGTCACCCGGCCGACCCGCCGCGACCACGTGTCGTTCGGCTACGGCGTGCACCACTGCCTCGGCGCGGAGCTGGCCCGGCTCGAAGGCCGCATCGCGGTCTCGGCCCTGTTCGAGCGCTTCCCCGACCTCGCCCTCGCCGTCCCGGTCGAGGAGCTGCGCCCGGTGGCGTCCTTCATCTCCAACGGCCACCAGGTGCTGCCCGTCCGGCTGCGGAGCGACGCGCGCAGCGGCGCTGTCGGCGCGGCCGTGTAGTTCGAGGGGCCGAGATGCCGGGGGCGGGCATGGCGGGGGCCCGGGTAGCACCGCCGCCGGCCCGGCCCGGACAGCCAGGGCGGCCGGGCCGGGCCGGCCGGTACGCGGCGGCCGGGGCCGGCCGGGCCCGCGCACCCCTCCCGACATACCAATATTCACTTATTGTCATCTCGTGTTTACACTAAGCTAACCAAAGAGCAGGTAAAGTTCTGCCCGGATCACATTCGGGCAAGACGAGACCGGTTGGGGAAAAGTCGTGCGGACCGCGGCCGTAACGCGTGTCTGGGCCATCGCCCTGGCTGTCCTGCTCAGCGTGTTCCTCGTCGCCGACCCCGCCGGTGCGCAGACCGCCGAGGCATCCGGCGGCTACTCCCATTCCGGCGCCGGCTCCGTGCCCCGGGCCACCGCGGCCGAGACGCTGGAGCCCGACCACGGCCGTCGCGCCGTCTCGGCCTGCGCGGGACCGGCCGCCCGGGTCACCGGGGCTCCGCGGCTGACAGCGTCGCCGACCCGTACCGTCGTCGGATCCCTCCATGACGCCTCGCTCGCCGCCCCGGCCTCACGCGGGACGGCCCCCGCCGGCGCGCGATCGGCCGGCGGAGCCCTACCGCTGAGCAGATCCGCCGAACTCCCCATCGCCCACCAGGCCTTCCGCTGCTGAGAGCCGCCGCCACGATCACTCGTGCCCGCGCGCCCCACCCCCCCCACCCCCCCACAG
>NZ_JAYMZR010000141.1:0-13150 GCF_035828615.1 Streptomyces sp. H27-D2
CGCGCTCCGCGCGCGCGGGGCGCACGGGGCGCGCTCCGCGCCGGGGGCGCGCCAACGGCGCGCTGGCCGGCGCGCCGCAGCCGGGCGTCCTGGCCGGCCCGGCGGGCTCGCTGCCCGCTTTGCCGCCCATGACTCCCGTACCGGCCGCCCCCGGCCCTCCGCCCGGCACCCCGGCCGTCCCGGGCCAAGCCGGCCCCGGCACCCACCGCTCAGCGGTCCGGACGCCGAGCGCGGCGGGCGGGGGTTACGGATCGGGCTCCGCCCAGGGATCGGGCTCGGGCTACGGGTCCGGCTCCGCCCAAGGAACTGGCGCGGGCTACGGACCGGGCGCGGCCTACGGATCGGGCGCGGCCCACACGTCCGGCTCCGCCCAGGCTTCGGGCGCGGGCCACGGACCGGCGGGCGCGGCCTCCCCCGGTCTGCCGCAAGCCCCGGCGCAGGGCCCGCCGTACGGCCCCCCGTACGCCCCCCCGCCCGGTTCCCCGCCCAACGCTCCTCCCGGCACTCCTCCCGGCTCCGTGCCCGGCCAGGCCGCCCCCATCGGCGCGGCGTACGGCCAGGCGCCCGCGCAGGGCCCCGGCACCGGCGCGCCCGGCGGCCCGTACGCCGGCGCTCCCACCGGAGTCAGCCCCACAGGCGGCCCCACCGGCATCCCCACCGGCGGCCCCAGCACCAGCAGTTCCACCGAAGGCGGCAGCGCGGCCGGAGCCGGTTACGCGGCGTACGCGGCGACGGCCGGCGGTGAGGCGTCCGCGGCGGGCAGCCCGGAGCAGAGCCCGCCCGCGCTCGCGCCGCTCGACGTACGGACCACCGGGCTCGCGCTGCCCGTGCCGCGGGTCGATCCCGCGGACCCCAACGCCGGTTTCCTGGCCGGTCTGATGGCCTCCGCGCCCGCCGAGCTGATCAGCGCTCTGGAGTCCGCGCCCGCCGACTCGATAGAGCGGCGGCTGCGCGCGCTGCGCGCCCGGCTGGAGATGGACGGCGAGCGCGGCGCGGCCTCCGAGGATCTGAAGGCGCTGGAGGCGCGGCACCCGGACGACTGGCGGGTCGTCTGGTACCGGGGCCTGGTGTCGCTGGTCAGCGGCGACCGGGAGACCGCCGCGCTCTCCTTCGACGCCGTCTACGACGCGTTCCCGGGCGAGCCCGCGCCGAAGCTCGCGCTGGGCGTCTGCGCGGAGCTGCTGGGCCAGTTGGACAACGCGGCGGAGTACTACCGCCTCGTCTGGACGACCGACCCGAGCTACGTCAGCGCCGCCTTCGGCCTGGCCCGCGTACGGCTCGCGGCGGGCGACCGCCAGGGGGCGGTGCGCGCCCTGGAGTCCGTGCCCGAGGCCTCGATCCACTACACCGCGGCGCGGGTCGCCGCGGTGCGGGCACGGCTGCGGCAGCGCGCCGCGTACGAACCGCTGCTCGACGATCTGACGGCCTCGGCTCGTCAGGTCGAGCGGCTGCGGGACTTCGGTCTGGACGCGGTCCGCCGCGAGCAGTTGTCCACCGAGGTACTGGGCAGTGCGCTGGACTGGGTACTGTCCGGGAGTCGCGGGGCGACGCCGGCCGCAACGGATGCGGACGGCAGCCGGCCCGCGCTGCTGGGCAGCCCGGTGGACGAGCGTGGACTCCGGACGGGCCTGGAACGCTCGTACCGGGTGCTCGCACGGCTGGCACAGCGTGGCGAGGAGAGGATCGAACTGGTGGAGCGGGCCAACCGTTTCCGCCCCAGGACGTGGGTGTGACCGATGGCGCAACTGACCGCCTGTCCGAGCTGCGACGAGCCGCTGGAGTCGGGTGACAAATTCTGCGGCGTGTGCGGTGCCGATCTGACGGCCGCCGCGCCGCCGCTCGACGGCGACCGTCCGACGCCCGCCGTCAACGGGTCGGCTCGCGCTGCCGTCCGGGGCGCCGACCCCGAGCAGCAGCGGGTGCCTCCGCCACCGCCGCAGCCACCGGCCCAGCAGCCCGTACAGCCACCGGCTCCGGCGCTGCCGGCCGAGGCCCCGCCCGCGTTCCCGGACGTGGCTCCGGCCGCCGCGTTCGCCGAGGCGCCGGCGGCGCACGGACCGCCGGTCCCGCCGCCGCCCCTGGTGCCGCCGATCGCACCGCCGCCGGCCGGCGGCCCGCTGCCCGAAAGCGCCGGCGCGGGCGGGACCCTCGCGGACGGGACCGTCGCGGGCGGCCCCGCCATGCCCGCCGAGTACCCGCTGGCGGCCCCGGCCGACGGCGAACTGGGTCCGGAGGCCATCGGCGCCAGAGCGCGCCCCGACGCCGCGGACCCGGCTCCGGACCCGGCACCGGACCCGGCGTTCAACGAGCCGCACGCGGCAGACCCGGCGGCAGCCGTCGAACCGACCGCCGCCGCCGACCCTCGCGACACCGCGACGCTCGGCGCGCCCCCGGCCGAACCGGCCGAACCGGCCGAGCCCGCCGAAGGCGCGGGCCCCGGCGCCGCGCGCACCTCGGGTGCCGCGCCCGCCAGGCCCGTCGCGGCCAAGGCGTGCGTCGCCTGCCGCGCGGGTGCGATCGACAAGGACGGCTACTGCGAGAACTGCGGCCACGCCCAGCCCCGCGAGCGCGACCACATGGAGATCGAGCTGGACGGCGTCGCCTCGGTCACCGACCGCGGCCTGCGCCACCACCGCAACGAGGACGCGTACGCCGTGTCCACCACCGCACTGGCCGACGGCTCGCCCGCCGTCATCGCCGTCGTCTGCGACGGGGTGTCCTCCGCGACCCGGCCCGACGAGGCCTCGGCCGCCGCATCCGCCGCCGCCGACACCTCGTTGCTGGACGCCCTCGGGCGCGGCGTCCATCCGCAGACGGCGATGCACGACGCGCTGCTGGTCGCCGCCAAGGCGGTCAACGTCCTGGCCGAGGACGGCAGTCAGCCGCGCCACCCGAATCAGAACGCCCCGGCCTGCACGATCGTCAGCGCGATCGTCGCGAGCGGCATCCTCACCGTGGGCTGGATCGGCGACAGCCGCGCCTACTGGGTGCCCGACGACCGTACGGCCGGGTCCGCCCGGCTCACCGAGGACGACTCGTGGGCCGCGCAGATGGTCGCCGCGGGGCTGATGTCGGAGGCGGAGGCGTACGCGGACGACCGCGCGCACGCGATCACCGGCTGGCTCGGCGCGGACGCGTATGAACTCGACCCGCACACCGCTTCCTTCAAGCCGGACCGACCGGGTGTAGTGGTGGTGTGCACCGACGGGCTGTGGAACTACGCGGAATCCGCCGAGGAGATGGCCGCGGCGCTGCCCGCCGACGCTCGCTCCCGGCCGCTGCACAGCGCGCAGACGCTGGTCGGCTTCGCGCTGGACGGCGGGGGCCACGACAACGTAACAGTGGCGCTGTTGCCGTTCTCCGTGCCACCGGGCCGGGCAGGATCGGCCTGAGAGAGCGATCAGTTCGGCTGAACGGACTCAGGCAGTACGCAGGCAGTGCAGTACGCAGGCAGCAGCGCAGGCAGCACCACGGGGGAAAAGCGGACGCTCCGGCCCGCCCCTTTGTCCACGTGCCCGCATGGAGCGTCAAGGAGCGCAACAGATGGCCAACTTCTCCAAGTCGAACGTGCCGCAGTTCTCCGTCGAGGTCTACCAGAACAGCTACCTTCCCGAAGCGGGCAGCGAGGTCAACGCGATCGTCACGGTGACCTCGACCGGCGGCGGCACGAGCGGCGGCACACCGCTGGCCGCGCGGGACCGTGCGCAGGGCGACGCCCCGGACGCGGCCGTCGCCATCATGGTCGACTGCTCCGGCTCGATGGACTATCCGCCGACCAAGATGCGCAACGCCCGTGACGCGACCGCCGCCGCGATCGACACCGTCCGCGACGGCGTCGCCTTCGCCGTGATCGCGGGCACCCACCAGGCGCGCGAGATCTACCCGGGCAACGGCCGGCTGGCGGTGGCCGGTTCCAGCACCCGCACCCAGGCCAAGGAGGCGCTGCGCAAGCTGAGCGCGGGCGGCGGCACCGCCATCGGGACCTGGCTGCGGCTCGCCGACCGGCTGCTCGCCTCCGCCGACGTCTCCATACGGCACGGCATCGTGCTCACCGACGGCCGCAACGAGCACGAGAGCCCGGAGGACCTGCGGGCCGCGCTCGAAGCCTGCGCGGGCCGCTTCACCTGCGACGCCCGCGGGGTGGGGACGGACTGGGAGGTCAAGGAGGTGTCCGGGATCGCCTCGGCGCTGCTCGGCTCCGTGGACATCGTCGCCGACCCGTCCGGTCTGGCCGCCGACTTCACGCAGATGATGGAGGCCGCGATGGGCAAGGAGGTCGCGGACGTCTCGCTGCGGCTGTGGACCCCGCAGGGCGCGGAGGTCGCGTTCGTCAAGCAGGTCGCGCCGACGGTCGAGGCGCTGACCGACCGGCGCACCGAGGCGGGCCCGCGCGCCGGGGACTACCCGACGGGATCGTGGGGCGACGAGTCCCGCGACTACCACGTGTGCGTCCGGGTCCCGGCGGCCGGCATCGGCCAGGAGATGCTGGCCGCCCGTGTCTCCCTCGTACTGCCACAACCGGACGGCAGCCCTCCGCAGACCTTGGCGCAGGGGCTGGTCCGGGCCGTGTGGACGGACGACATGGCCGCGTCCACCTCCATCAACCCGCAGGTCGCGCACTACACCGGCCAGGCCGAGCTGGCCCAGGTCATCCAGCAGGGGCTGGACGCGCGCAAGTCGGGCGACCGGGACGGCGCGACCGCGAAACTGGGCCGGGCGGTGCAACTGGCGAGCGCCTCGGGGAACGCCGATACCGCGAAACTGCTCGCCAAGGTGGTGGACGTCGTCGATGCCGCGACGGGTACTGTGCGACTCAAAGCGAAGGTCGCGGAGGCCGACGAGATGACCCTCGAGACCCGGTCGACCAAGACGGTCCGCGTGAAGAAGTAGCGCGGCGCGAGCGGGGCACCACCGGTGGAACGGCCCACGGCCGGAACCGCCCAGTAGTCAGCGCACGACCGCAAACGGTACGGAGGGGGAAGAAGCGAGATGCCGACCTGCCCGAATGGCCACCAGTCGGGGGCCGAAGACTGGTGCGAGGTGTGCGGTCACCGGATGTCCGGAGACCCGTTGCCCAGCGGCTCCGTTCCCCCGCCGCTCCCGCCACCGCCGCTGCCCGTCGGGGCGCCCGGCGGCCCTCCCGGCGGCTACGGCTACCCCGCCGCGGACCCCGACGCCACCGCGCAGGCCGACCTCTGCCCGCAGTGCCGGATGCCGCGCGAGGCGCAGGCGGTGTTCTGCGAGGAGTGCCGCTACAACTTCCTGACGCACTCGCCGACCTCGTACATCCCGCCGCCGCCGCAGCCGCCCTCGGGCATGCCGCTGCCGCCCGGCTTCCAGCTCCAGGGCCAGCAGTCGCAGCACGCGCAGCAGACGCCCGCGCCGTACGACTACCAGAGCTCGCGCCCCTCGCAGGTGAACCGTCCGGCCGAGCCGCTGGCCACGGACATCCCTGCGCAACAGCAACAGCAGCAGGCGCACCAGCAATCGGCGCAGCAGCAGCCCCCGTACCAACAGCCGATGCAGCAGCAACAGCAGCCGCTACAGCAACCGCACATGCAGCCGCCCGGTCCGCCGCAGGCCCCGCAGTCGTTCCCGGACCCCTTCGCGCCGCGCGAGCCCAGCTCCGCCGACTACTCCCCCGACTACTCCGGAGCGCAGCAGCAGCCGGCTCCGGGGCCGCCGCCCGCCCCGCCCTACGGTGGTGGAGGCGAGGATGACTGGATGCTGCCCCCGCCGACCTCGCCGCCCTCCGCCCCGGGCTCCGTACCGCAGCAGGGACAGCCGGGACAGCCGGGACAGCACAGCCGACAGGGCCAGCAACAGGCGCAACAGGAGCCCTACCCAGCACAACAGGCCCAGCAGGCGCAGCAGCCCTACCAGCAACAGCAGCAGGAGCCTCCGCAGCCCCAGCAGGGCCCGGCGAACTGGGTCGCGATGATCGCCCCGGACCGCGAGTACTTCATGGCGATGATGAACCGCAGCGGCCCGGAAGCGGCCGGTCTGAATCTCCCGGCGTACTCCCCCGCCCAGCAGCTCGCCCTCGTCGGCCAGCAGATCACGATCGGCCGCCGCCGGCACAGCACCGGCGAGTCCCCCGACATCGATCTGTCCCGGCAGCCCGAGGACCCGGGCGTCTCGCACCAGCACGCGGTGCTCGTCCAACAGCCCGACGGCGGCTGGGCGGTGGTCGACCAGAACTCGACCAACGGCACCACGGTCAACGGCGGCGAGGATCCCCTCCAGCCGTACGTCCCGATCCCGCTCCAGGACGGCGACCGGGTGCACGTCGGGGCCTGGACCACGATCACGGTGCACCGGGCCTGAGCCTCGCCGCGGACCCGGACCCGACCCCGGAGGCGTTCTCAGGTCGGGTCGGGTCGGACGCACGGGGCGCGGGGGCCCGGCTCAGTCCTGGTCCGACATCGGCCAGCTGTACGGGCCGTCGGAGCGGTCCAGCCAGCCCCATTCCCGCCCCTCGTGCAGCGTCACGCCGTACCGCTCGCGCGGCGGCCTGCCCTCGTGCTGCCACAGCTCGAAGGCCTCGCGGGGGTCCAGACGGCCCGCCGTCAGGGTCAGCAGGAAGTGGAACGAGTCGTTCCGCAGCACGCCCCTGGGCAGCCCGCCGGTCCGCAGCGGCCGGCGCGGGAACCGGCCGGAGCCCCCGGCCCCCTCGCCGTCGGCTGCCCTCCCGTGCTCCGCCGCGTCGCCGCCGCGCAGCGGTACGAAGTAGGCGGGGGTGGGCAGGAAGCGGCCTTCCGCGTGGGTCGCGTCCGTGACCCGCAGGGCGATCAGGCCGGTCGCGAGCGGGGCCAGCACGATGCCGCCGGGACGGGACTGGGCGAGCCAGGTGAGCGGTACGGCGGGCAGCGCGCAGGTGGCCAGGATGCGGTCGAAGGGGGCGCGGGCGGGGCAGCCGCGCGCCCCGTCGCCGGTGACGACCGTCGGCCGGTAGCCGGCCGCCGCCAGGTGCGTACGGGCCGACTCGGTGATCTCCGGATCGAGATCGACGGTGGTCACGCGCTCCGCGCCCAGCCGGTGGGCGAGCAGCCCCGCGTTGTAGCCGGAGCCTGCGCCGATCTCCAGGACGGTGTCGCCGTCGGCCACCTCCAGTGCGTCCAGCATCAGGGCCATCAGCGAGGGCTGGCTGCTGGAGGAGATCAGTTCGCCGTCGCGCAGCCGGGTGGCGAGCGGGACGTCCTCGTAGACCCCTTCCAGCCAGCGCGCCCGCCGCTCCGGGTCCGGGTCCTGGCCCCACAACCGTTCGTATCCGCCGGGCTCCCCCGAGTAGAAGTACGGCACGAACAGATGCCGGGGCACCTGTTCGAAGGCCACCCGCCAGCGAGGATCGGCGAGCCCGCCGCCCGCCACGATGCTCCGCACCAGCCGGGCGCGTGCCACCTCAGCCGCTACGGGGTCGGCGGAGGCGGCCTCGACTGCCTCCGTCTGGGCTGCCTCGGCCCGCGCCTCAGCCGCGGCCGGGACCGTCGCCGCGGTCGAGTCTGCTTCCGGGATCTCGCGCCCCGGTTCTGCCTGCCGGTCGGGATGTCCGTGCGCGCCCATACCTCCACTGTCCTGCGCCCCAGGGATTCACGCGAGCACGTGTCACCGGCGTCCTGGGCCCGGGTCCTGAGCTCGGGTCCTGGGCCCCGAGTCCTAGGCCGGTGCGTCTGCGACCATAGGAGCGTGAACAACATTCCGCGCGGCACACTCCAGGAGCAGACCTTTTACGAGCAGGTCGGTGGCGAGGCCACCTTCCGCCGGCTGGTTCACCGCTTCTACCAGGGGGTCGCCGAGGACCCTGTGCTGCGCCGGATGTATCCGGAGGACGATCTCGGCCCCGCCGAGGACCGTTTCGCGCTGTTCCTGATGCAGTACTGGGGCGGCCCCCGTACGTACAGCGACGATCGCGGCCACCCCCGGCTGCGGATGCGGCACGCGCCCTTCGCCGTCGACCGGGCCGCGCACGACGCCTGGCTGGGTCATATGCGTACGGCCCTCGACGAGCTGGGGCTCTCCCCCGAGCACGAGACGCAGCTGTGGAACTACCTGGTCTACGCTGCCGCCTCGATGATCAACACCGAGGAGTGACCGGACTTTTCGCCCCGCTGTCCGGTCACCTTCGCGTCAAGTCCCGTGCACAGCCGCTGACATGAGCATGAGTCTGCCGAAGGCCAGGCCGAGGCGGGCCAGGTCGAGGCAGGCCGGAGCAGGTAGAACCGGCACGAGTCGGCTCAGGTCGGCGTGACCATCAGGCTGCCGAGGCCGGCCCGGCGTACGGCGATCGAGCCGTACGGGGTGCGCAGCCGGAGCCAACCGCCCGCGGCGAGCAGGACGAGCGGCTCGGCGTCCGCCGTACGTACCGGCCGGAGGAAGCCCAGGGATTGCGCGGCGTGCACCGCGCGCAGCGGAAGGGCCGTGTCGCCGAGGGTGCGGGACCAGATCTCGTTGCCGATGCGGTCCCGTTCGGCGCGGGTGCGGCCCTCTTCCGGGAGGGCTTCGTCGCGGGCGCGGAACTCGGCGACCGCGGCGGCCACCGCTGCGCGCACCGCGTCGGACGCGGGCAGGCCCGGCACGCGCCGCCAGCCGCCGCGCGGCGGCAGCACCCCGGCCCAGGGCGGCCCGATGACCGCGGCGGGCACCAGGACACCGAGGCCGCCGACGGTCGATGAGCCGACCGTCGCGGCGGCCGTCGAAGGCGTCGGCGCGAGCTGCGCCGGACCAAAGACGTCGACCGCTCCGGCCGCGTCGATCGCGTCCGCCAGTTGCCCCGCCGAGACGGTGATGTCGAGCGTGTCGGTCCCGACCGCTTCCAGGGCCTCTGCCGCCGGAGCGGCGCCGGCCGATGGACCTGCCCCACCGGCCTCGGCGGTGAGCCGGGCCGTGCGGATGGCCAGCACCTCGAACGAGGCGGGGCGGCCGAAGACCGCCAGCACGCCGCCGCCGGCCTGGAGCCGTACCGCCGCCGCCTTGTCGTAGTGGATCAGCCGGGCCAGGAAGGCGGCGAGGTCGGCCGCTTCCCCGGCGTCGGCGAGATCCAGCCGGGGCCGGGAATCGAGCTGCGGCCCGGACCGGTGCTGGGAGGCGGACGCCGTCATGCGGCGACTGCCGCCGTCGCCTGCTGATCGCTCGTCCGGTCGGTGTACTCCTCCAGGACGGAGCGCTCCTCGGCGGAGATCCGCCGAGGCCGGCCTTCCGCGAAGTTGTACGGGACCACGATCGTGGAGGCCCGTACATAGACCTGCTGGTCGTCCTTGACCTCATAGGCGATCGTCATGGACGCGGCGCCTATCTTCGTGACCCAGGACTCGACCGTCACCGGCTCGTGCCGGTGCACCAGCGGGCGCAGGTAGTCGATCTCGTGACGTGCCACCACTGACCCACCGGTGAACGACGTGCTGCCGTCCCCCGGCGCGAGCCGGAACATGAAGTCGATGCGGGCTTCCTCCAGGTAGCGGAGGAAGACCACGTTGTTCACATGGCCGAAGGCATCCATGTCCGACCAGCGCAGGGGGCAGGAGTAGACGTGACGAGTCATCAGCCGCGGGTCAGCTTCTTGTAAGTGGCGCGGTGCGGGCGGGAGGCGTCCGCGCCGAGCCGCTCGACCTTGTTCTTCTCGTACGAGTCGAAGTTGCCCTCGAACCAGTACCACTTGGAGTCGCCCTCGTACGCGAGGATGTGCGTCGCGACGCGGTCCAGGAACCAGCGGTCGTGCGATACGACCACTGCCGCACCGGGGAACTCCAGCAGCGCGTTCTCCAGCGAACCGAGGGTCTCGACGTCGAGGTCGTTCGTCGGTTCGTCGAGGAGCAGCAGGTTGCCGCCCTCCTTGAGCGTCAGCGCCAGGTTGAGGCGGTTGCGCTCACCGCCGGACAGCACGCCGGCCGCCTTCTGCTGGTCCGGGCCCTTGAAGCCGAACGCGGAGACGTACGCCCGCGACGGCATCTCGACCTGGCCGACGTTGATGTAGTCCATCTCGTCGGAGACGACGGCCCACAGCGACTTCTTCGGGTCGATGTTGGAGCGGCCCTGGTCGACGTAGCCGATCTTGACGGTCTCGCCGACCTTGATCTCGCCGGAGTCCGGCTTCTCCAGCCCCTGGATCATCTTGAACAGCGTGGTCTTGCCCGCGCCGTTCGGACCGATGATGCCGACGATGCCGTTGCGCGGCAGCGTGAAGGACAGGTCGTCGATGAGGACCTTGTCGCCGAACGCCTTGGAGAGGTTCTTCACCTCGACGACGATCGAGCCCAGCCGCGGGCCCGGCGGGATCTGGATCTCGTCGAAGTCCAGCTTGCGCATCTTGTCGGCTTCGGCGGCCATCTCCTCGTAACGCGTGAGCCGCGCCTTGGACTTGACCTGCCGCCCCTTGGCGTTGGAGCGGACCCACTCCAGCTCTTCCTTGAGGCGCTTGGCGCGCTTGACGTCCTTCTGGCCCTCGACCTTGAGGCGGGATGCCTTCTTCTCCAGGTACGTGGAGTAGTTGCCCTCGTAGGCGTGGGCGCGGCCGCGGTCCAGCTCCAGGATCCAGCCCGCGACGTTGTCGAGGAAGTACCTGTCGTGAGTGACGGCTACGACGGTGCCGGGGTACTTGGCGAGGTGCTGCTCCAGCCACTGCACGGACTCGGCGTCCAAGTGGTTGGTGGGCTCGTCGAGGAGCAGCAGGTCGGGGGCTTCGAGCAGCAGCCGGCAGAGCGCTACGCGGCGCTTCTCGCCACCGGAGAGGTTGGTGACCGGCCAGTCGCCGGGCGGGCAGCCCAGGGCGTCCATGGCCTGCTCCAGCTGAGCGTCGAGGTCCCAGCCGTTGACGTGGTCCAGGGCTTCCTGGAGCTTGCCCATCTCGTCGAGCAGCGCGTCCGAGTAGTCGGTCGCCATCTGCTCGGCGATCTCGTTGAAGCGCTTGAGCATCTTCATGGTCGGTCCCGCGCCGTCCTGGACGTTCTCCAGGACGGTCTTGGAGTCGTCGAGCTTCGGCTCCTGGAGCAGCATGCCGACCGTGAAACCGGGCGAGAGGAACGCATCGCCGTTGGAGGGCTGCTCAAGACCGGCCATGATCTTCAGAACGGTGGACTTACCCGCACCGTTCGGTCCCAGGACGCCGATCTTCGCGCCGGGCAAAAAGCTCAGCGTGACGTCGTCGAGGATCACCTTGTCGCCGTGGGCCTTGCGGGCCTTGCGCATGGTGTAGATGAACTCAGCCAAGAGAAACCGTCCGGCAATCTGGAAGTGGGTAGATACAACCCAGTCTGCCGTACGGGCGGCCCCAGGCGAAAACCGAATATGGCCGCGGCCCCGAAGCCGGGGGGGCTGCGGGGCCGCGTCTGTCGGACAGTGACCGTGCGATCACCGGCCGATTCGACACTTACCGCTGGTGGAGCCGGTGGAGCCGTCGGTCGTGCCTGCGTGGGAGCAGGTCACACGCCGGCCGCTGCCGCCTTCTTCTTACGGAGGAAGAAGACCGTGCCGCCGCCGACGAGGACCAGCGCGAGCGCGACGCCCGCGATGATCGGGGTGGCGCTGCTGCTGCCGGTCTCGGCGAGGTCCCCGCCGCCGGTGGCAGAGGAGGAACCGCCCGCGGAGGCCGGGCTGGGAGCGGAGGAGGGCTTGTCGTCGCCGCCACCGCTACCGCCGGTGCCACCGGTGGTGGTCCCGGCCGTCTTGCAGTCCAGGACTCCGGAGAAGTTCTTCTTGAACCCGTCGGGACCGGTGATGGTGAAGTCGTACGCCTGGTCCTCCTTCACCGGAATGGTGACGGTCTCGGACTTTCCGGCCTCGACAATGTGCTTGGCGCCGGCCAGCTCGAAGGTGAACGGCTCGTCGCCCTCGTTGCGCGCCGTGACGTCCACGCCGCCCTTGGCGCAGTTCTTCTCGGCCGAGAGCGCCGGGATCGCGCCCTTCTTGGCCCAGTTCGCCGTGGCGGTGGCGCTGACGGTGCTCTCGCTGGAGCCGGCCAGGATCTGCGTCTGGCTCTTGCTCTCGCTGGTGAAGGCACGGCCGACCGGGACGGTGGTGGTCGCCTGCACGGTCAGCGCGCTGCTGCCGTCGGCGGCGCCGCTGGGCACGTCGAAGAACAGCTCCGCGCCGTTCGCCGCCGTGGTGACCGGCTTGCCGTCCGCGCCGACGATCTTGACGCCGGCCGCGATGCCGTCCTGGGCCGCGGCGACGCTGACGCTGGTCGCGTTGGTGTTCACGGTGACCGGGCCGAGCCGGTCGCCGGACTTGCCGGAGACCTCGGCCGGGCTCAGGGTCAGCGAAGCCTTGGGCTCCTCGACGTTCTGCGCGCCCTTCTCAAGGTAGTCCGCGAGCTTCTCGGCGTCCTCGTTGACCGCTTCGACGTTCACGTGGTCCGAGAGACGCCAGATGGCGACCTGGGTGCCCGCGGCGGCCGTCTCGTTCGTGAGCGCGCCGGCGCCGGCCGTCTTCGCGAGCGCGGCGACGTCGTTCACCTGCGGGTAGGAGTGCTGCAGGATCCAGCGGATCTTGCCCGCGTCGGCGTTGTTGTGCAGCGAGGACTCGCTCCAGGGCTTCTCCTGGTACGTCGCGTCCTTCTGCGTGTGGTTGTTGATGTCGATGCAGTAGGTCTGGAGCGTGCCGCCGCCCTCGACCTTCATTTCGAACAGACCCGCTTCGACGCCCTGCTTCTTGTCACCGTCGATGATGACGGCCTTGTCGAACGTCTTGAGGCCGCCGAGCGTGGCGGTGACGCCGCCGTGGCTCGGAGTCGCGTCATCCGCCGCAGCGGGACCCGCGGTCGCTATCGCACCAGCCGCGAACAGGCCGGACGCCAGTACCGCGGCAGCAAGTCGGGCAGAGCCCGGCCGCTTCATAGAAAGCATGGATTTCCCCTCCGGGGCGAGACAGGAATGGGGAGGTCTCGCCAGCAAACTCAACAGCCCCCGTGAGTACGCCAGGAGCTTAGAGAGCGAGCACACCAGCGTCCCCAGGAATACCGTCCGACAACCGATCCGAATCGGAATCGTTACTCTTGTTTGCCTCTTGACCTGGGATTATCGATAAATCTTCCGGTGCATAACCAGGTTTTCCGGCGCTAAGCCGCACAGAGCTCATGATCAACGGCAAAGCCGCTCCGGGCGGCATTTCGCCCGGTCCAACACGGTTGCCCGACTGGGTGGTTGGGGGTGGGGGTGGT
>NZ_JAYMZR010000142.1:0-13141 GCF_035828615.1 Streptomyces sp. H27-D2
CCGCTTGCAAGCTCCCCCGGGGGCTCACGGGGCAGCCCGCGGCGGCCGGTTCCGGGGCCGCCGCGTCCATATCCGGCGTCTCCCCTTCCGATTCCGATGACATCAGCGACGCCGACACCCCCCTCGCCGGTGTCGGCAGCGCCTCCGGCACCGGTCCGGCGGCGCCGGCGCCCGCCGCGTCCAGCGCCTCCGACGCTGTCCTGGGCCATCCGCCCCGGCGGCCGAGCTGGGCGCTGCGGGCCGCGCTGGACACGGACACGATGCCGCTCGGGGCCCGGCTGGACTTCGACCACATGGAGCGGCGGCCGGATGTGCGGCCCGGGCCGGGGGACGTCCCGGCGGGCGCGGCCGGATCGGATGGCCCGGACGGTTTGGGCGCATCGGGCGGCTCGGACGGTTTGGATGCCCCGCCGCTCGCCGTCCGGGCGGGCGCACCCGAGCGGTCCTCCCAGGGTGCGACCGGTGCCGATCCCGCCTCCCGGCCCACCTCCGTCGGCGCCCTGGCCGCCCGTTGGCGTACCCGCTCCGCAGCCGCCGGGGCGGGCAGCCGACGGCCGCACGGCCCGGTGCTCGCCGTCTGGGTGCTGCTGGTCGCCGCCGTCGCCCTGTACTGGCTGCCGCTGGCGGCGCTGGACGCCTCCGACCTGGACCGGATGGGCGGGCTCGGCCTCGTCGCGGTGCTGCCCCGGGCGACGCTGCTCGGCGCCGCGCTGCTCGTCGTGGCCTTCGCCTGCACGCTCTGGCTCGACCGGCAGCGACGGCTGCTGCTGACCGTGCTGCTGCTGGTGACCGTGGTGTCGCTGCACGCGCTGCCCGCCGTGCTGGAGGGCGAGCCGCGCTTCGCCACCGCCTGGCAGCACGTCGGCTTCCTGGACTTCATCGAGCGGACCGGCTCCGCGGTGCCGGACCTCGACGCCCGGTGGAGCTGGCCCGGCTTCTTCGCGGCCGCCGCGTTCGTCGCCAGGGCCTGCGGGGTCAACGACCTGACCGAGGTACTGCGCTGGTGGCCGCTGACCATCCAGCTGCTCTACCTCGCGCCTCTGATGCTGCTGTTGCGCTCGGTGCGGGCGAGCTGGCGCGCCAAGTGGACCGCGGCCTGGCTCTTCGTGCTGTGCGGCTGGGTCGGCCAGGACTACTTCTCGCCGCAGGGCTTCACGTACCTGCTCTACCTCGCGTTCGTCGGCATCCTGCTGGTCTGGTTCCGCGAGCCCCGGGTGCTCGCGGGCAAGCGGCTGCCGGGCGAGATGGAGGTCGAGAGCGTCGGCCGCGCCCAGCGGGTGGTGCTGCTCGCGGTGCTGATCGTGCTGTTCGCGGCGACGGTGGCCGCCCATCAGCTGACGCCGTTCATGATGCTCGGGGTGCTGACGCTGCTGGTGCTCGTGCGGCGCTCCTCGCTGTACGGCCTGCCGCTGCTGTTCGGCGTGCTGGTCGTGGTGTGGATCGGCCTGCTCGCGGAGCCCTACTGGTCGGGCCACTTCGACGAGCTGTTCGGCGGCGTCGGCGGGGTCGGCGGCAATGTGTCGTCCTCCGTGTCCGGCCGGATCGAGGGCGGCGACAGCGTGCACAAGCTGGTGCTGTACTCACGGGTGGCGCTGGCCGGCGGCATCATGGCCTTCGCCTGCTACGGCGTGCTGCGACGGCGCGCGGCCGGCTTCACCGAGCGGTCGCTGCTGGTGCTGACCTTCGTGCCGTTCCTCGGCTTCGGCATGCAGTCGTACGGCGGTGAAATGGCCCTGCGCGTCTTCATGTTCGCGCTGCCCGGCGCGTGCGTGCTGGCCGCGCTCGCCGTCTTCCCGCGCGTCCCGACCGCCCGCAGGGGCCTGGGCCCGATCGCAGCGCTGCTCGCCGGTCTGCTGCTGATGGGCGGCTTCCTGGTCGCCCGCTGGGGCAACGAGGCGTTCGAACGGGTGCGGCCCGGCGAGGTCGCCGCGATGGAGTACGTCTACGAGCACGACAAGCCGACCGCGCGGCTGCTGTGGATGAGCGACGACATCATCGAGAATGTGACGCCCGCGATTCCGTGGGGCGCCCAGGGCATGGAGCGGGTGCAGTACGAGCCGACGCTCGCGCCGCCCGACCCGGTCCTCGTCAACCCCCTGGTCAAGGCGCTGCGGAAGGCCGGCCCCAACTCGTACCTGATGATCTCGCGCGGCCAGTCCGTCTACCTCAGCATGGACGTCGGCTACTCCCCCACCTGGGAGCAGCGGCTGCGCCGCACCCTGGACCAACGGCCCGAGCTGAAACGGGTGCTGGCGAACGACGACGCGGTCCTCTACGAGCTGCGCGAGCGCCCGCCCGGCCCGGTCGCCGAGCCCGACCCGGGCCCGAAGGGTCCGCAGGTCACCTGGACGACATGGTCGGTGATCGCCGGGATGACGGCGGTCGTGCTGATTCTGCTGCTGATCGCGCGGGAGTGGGCGCGGGTGGCGTTCGAACCGAGCATCCGTCAGCAGTCATGGCTGCGCGGCACGTTCTGGTTCTCGCTGCCGCTGCTGGGCGTGCTGCTGGCGGCGCTGGTGCAGCGGTTCATGACGATGTCGTAGGGGTGCGGCTGCACAATTTTAGCCCTCCCCCAGCCTTCGGCCGGGAGGTGTCCGCAGCGATTGAGGACAGCGCCGGCCGAAGGCCGCGCATCCCGTTGAGCCCCGCCGGGCTACCGCACTACCGCCGCAGCCACCGCACCCCATACGCCCCCATATCAAAGGTGCGGCCGTCGATCCGAGCCTTGATCGGCCGACCGAGGATATTGACGACGAGCGTAGCCTCGTCGTCAGCCAACACCCTGACGTCGGGCTTGTCGTCGGCCGCGACGGCCACGCTCCGGTCGAAGCGGGTGCCGGGGCCGAACTCGTGGGAGAAGCGGGCGAGCAGCTTCATCATCGGCAGTTCGCGGCCCCCGTCTCCACCGCCGAGTCCGGTGCTGCTCCACAGGCATCCGGGGCAGGCGGCGCCCTGGTTCTCCGGGTTCCAGTAGAAGCCGGTGGTCGCGCCGCCCTCGGCCATCGCCATCATCGCGGCGGCCTGAACGGCGGTGCGGTGTTTCTCGCTCCAGCCGTTGCGGTCGTCGTTCTTGTCGGCGAGCTCGACGTACCACTCGGCCCACCACAGAGGCAGCCCGGTCTCCTTGCGCAGCCGACGGCTGACGTCGGCGAACTTCTCGGTCGCGGCGAATTCGTCGGGGACGTACTTGTCGTCCTTGGTGTAGCTCGATCCGTCCACGACCAGGAAATCCGCGCCGGCCTTGTGCTCGTTCCAGTAGGTCACCGCGTCGAGCGAGCGCTGGTCGACGCTCCCCCACGGGCCCTTGAGGCCGGAGTCGTGGGTGTCCTCGCCCGGCCCGTAGCTGTCCATGACGACGTAGGGGCCGCCGATCCGGTTGTCCTTGTCGACCTTCTTCAGCTCTTGGTACACGAGGTTGTAGAGCTTGGTGTAGCCCTCGTAGTTCCAGCGGTTCTTGTCGTTGTCGAAGAACCCCTTGAATTCGTTCCAGACGATGAAGTGCCGGACATCCGGGTAGCGTTCGGCGACCTTGCCGGCGAGTTTCGCGAAGTCCTTGTAGTGCTCCGGGCTCGGTGCGGTCTCCAACTGCTTCTTCGACCAGTCGGTCTCGCCCGCCTTGCCGCCCTTCATCCAGTCCGGGGCGCAGCACAGGGTGATCACCGGGGTGCCGCCGGTGCGGCGCATCAGGGCGACGCGGCTGTCGAGTTCGTCGAAGTCGTACCGGCCGGGCGATTCCTCGGGGTTGTTCGCACCCCAGCCCATGATGTGCTGGTTCTGCGGCATGGGCTGAGCGGAGAGCAGCTTCTCCGCGCGCTTCCTGGCGTCCGGCCCGCCGCGCTCGGCGCTGAATTCGGTGTGGGTGAAGCCCCAGCCGAGCGCGGGCGCGCCCTGTCCTGACGGGTTCTTCGCGGCGCCGTTCACCCGGTCGCCGCCGGCCCGTCGGCTGCCGCCCGGGTCGGTCGCGCCGCCCGAGGGGAAGCCGCACATCACGAGCAGCAGGGCCAGCGCGGCCGCGGCTGTTCCGAGCAGCGCGGTGGTCCGCCACCGCCCCACTGTCGTCGAACCCGTCCCCGTCAACCCCGCCCCCGTCAACGCCTCATGCATCCCCGCCATGACGTGCCAGAAGCGCCAGGGTATCGGCGTCGGCACCCGGTACGCCCGGTTCCCGCGGAACGGGTGCGTAACGTCCGACAAACCCGGTGCGCGAGCCCGGCGGGTGACGGATCATGGCCCCCATGTGTGCCGACCTTCACGCCGACCCGACACCCGCGGAGCAGACCCTGCCGATCCGGATCAACATCGACGACAGCGATTCGCCGTCCGACGTCGTGGACGCCCTCCTGCTGGGGCGCTTCGCGACCGGCGAGCAGCCGTACTCCCGCAGTCACTCCGTGGACCGGGTGAAGAAGGGGCTGTCCCTGCTGCCCCCCGGGGCGAGTGTGCTGCGCTCGGCGCGCGACGACGACCGCAGCGCGACCCTCGCGGAGGGCGAGGGCTGGACGCTGCTGGTATCCCGCTGGAACCAAGGCGCGGACGTGACCGTGACGGCGGTCGACGACGCGCTGGCCGAGACGGTGCTCGGGCAGGTCGTCGACGACGCGGAGGACGAGCCGGAACCCCAGCCGGAGAACGTCACGATGGGCTTCTGGTACGTCTCGCCGCGCCGCGGGCCGCACCGTACGACCCGGCAGATCAGCGCCGGCGCCTGGGACGAGATCCGCCCCAACTACACCGCGCCGGTCGCCGAGGGGCTGGACCGGCTGATGAAGGTCACCCCGGACGACATCGCCGGCCGCCTGCTGCTGCTGCACGGCCCGCCCGGCACCGGCAAGACCTCCGCGCTGCGCACGCTCGCCCGCTCCTGGCGGGACTGGTGCCAGGTGGACTGCGTGCTGGACCCGGAGCGGCTGTTCAACGACGTCGGCTATCTGATGGACATCGCGATCGGCGAGGAGGACGGCACGGGCAAGAGCCGCTGGCGGCTGCTGCTCCTGGAGGACTGCGACGAACTGATCCGCGGCGAGGCCAAGCACACCGCGGGCCAGGCGCTCTCCCGGCTGCTGAACCTCACCGACGGCCTGCTCGGGCAGGGCCGCAACGTCCTCGTCGGCGTCACCACCAACGAGGACCTGGAGCGGCTGCACCCGGCGGTCGTCCGGCCGGGACGCTGCCTGGCCCGGATCGAGATCGGTTCGCTGACCCGCGCCGAGTCGGTCGACTGGCTGGGTACGGAGGAGGGCGTGGGCCGCGACGGCGCGACGCTCGCCGAACTCTTCGCGCTGCGACGCGGCACGACTCCCCCTTCGGTTCCGTCGCAGCAGGAGCGGGCGGACGCGGGGTTGTATCTGTGAGAATCCGTGCGGGCCGTATCGGTGAGCGGCGGCTTGATCCGTATCGCTGATCCGCGCGGTCAGCGGCCGGACCGGGCCGTGAGGCCGGGCGGCGAGGCCGGGCCGTGGGGCCAGGCAGCCGGGCCGGTCGGCGGGGCCGGACCGCAGGGACGAAACCGCCGAACCCGGCCGCCGGCCGCGCGCCTTGATGGGCAGCCGCGCTCACCGCACGGTACTCAGCGGACCCGCCCGCGCGGCTTGAGCGGTACGGGTGGCAGGGCCGGCGCGGGCAGCGGGGCGCCGTCGTAGCCGTGGACGGCGCCGAAGCCGGTGCCGGACATCCACTCCTCGCGGGCGGCGGCGATCTCGTCGCCGGAGCGGCCGACGAAGTTCCACCACATCACGATCTTCTCGGCGAACGGCTCGCCGCCCAGCAGCATCAGGCCGCTGTCGGAATCCGCCCGCAGCGGCAACTCGCTCCGCCCGCAGCCGAGGTAGAGGAGCGAGCCGGGTTCGAGCCGGACGCCGTCGACATCGGTGGCGCCGGACATGGCGAGCGCCGCGTACTCGAACTCCGGTTCCAGCGGCAGCCGGACGGCCGTGCCCGCGCTGAGGGCGAGGTCCGCTCCGACGATCGGCGTGTAGGCCGTACCGGGCGAGAGGGCCCCGTCCAGCTCGCCCATGATGACCACGGCGCGGAGCCCGTGCGCGGTGACGACGGGGAGGTCGGCGTGGTGCTCGAAGTGCGGCTCGACCTTGCGGTGTTCATCGGGGAGCGCAACCCACAGCTGTGCGCCGTGCAGCAGCGGGGTGTGCTCGCGGGGCGACTCCTCGGAGTGCGAGATCGCCCGGCCCGAGGTCATCAGGCCCAGTTCGCGCGGCCGCACCGTCCGCAGGCTGCCGAGGCTGTCGCGGTGCAGCACCTCGCCGTCGTGCAGCCAGCTGACGGTCTGCAGGCCGAGGTGCGGGTGCGGCGGGACCTGCATGCCGGACTGCCGGGCGATGTCGTCGGGGCCGTAGTGGTCGACGAAGCACCACGCGCCGACCATCCGGCGGCCCAGGCTGGGCAGCAGCCGGCGCACCACGGTGCTCTCGCCGAGCGGCATGTCCCGGCCGGGCAGCAGGTCGCGTACGGGGCCTTCGGCCGCGTCGCCCCCGCATACCGTCGGGGTGGGCTGGAGATCGAGGTTGCTCATCAGAGGATCATCCCTTCGATGCGGCTCGCGCCGCGCGCGGACACGGCTCGGCCGCACGCGGACACGTCCTTCGGTCAGTCGGCCGGTCGGAGCGGGCCGCGCGTCAGCGGTCGGAGTAGGCGGCGCGCAGCGCGTCCTCGACGGCGGCGAGCGCCCCCTCGCGATCCAGGCCGAGCCGCCGCACCCGCTGGGCGTACACCGCGGCAGCGGCGGCGGATTCGCGCTGCGCCGCGGGTGACGCGGCGGCGACGAAGGTGCCGTTGCGGCCCCGCGTCTCGATCACACCGTCCGACTCCAGCGCCCGGTACGCCTTGGCGACCGTGTTCGCCGCGAGCCCCAGTTCCTCCGCGAGGCCGCGTACCGTCGGCAGCTTGTAGCCGACCGGCAGCGCGCCGCCGCGGGCCTGGTCGGCGATCTGCGTGCGGACCTGTTCGAAGGGAGCGGTCGCCGCCGCCGGCACGATGGTGATCTTCAGGCTCACGGTGATCTCCTGGTCTGCGGGGGCGGGAGCGCCCGCCGCCGATACTCCACCAGCCCGCCCCGCGCGGGCGGCATCCGTCGCGGTGGAAGGGACCGGCCGCGCACACCGCCGTACTGGTCGAACGCACTCCGGGCGGCGAGTCCGACGGGGGCTGTCCGCCGCAGCCCAGTGCGCGGCGGCGGGCACGCTCTCTCAGGGCACCGCCCGCCGTACCTCGAATGCTTCGCCGAATACTTCGCCGATGCGGGCCGGGCCGAGGTGTCGCTGCGGTACGGGGTCACGGGGCGGCCCCGCGCGCTGTCACCGCTGGATCGGCCGGCGCGACCCGAGTGAACGGTGGCGCGCGCGGCGCGCGGCGAGGCGCTCGGCGGGGTCGCGCGCGCGGAGCGCGGCGAGTTCGGCGCCGAGGGCCGCGCCGAGCCGGGCGAGGAAGGGACCGGGGGCGTCCGCGGCGTCGCCTTCGGCCGCCTCCCCCATCGCTTCAGCGCCTTCGGCTGCCGTCTCCTCGATCGTCTCCTCGATCGTCTCCTCGATCGTCTCCTCGATCGTCTCCTCGATCAGCCGGTCCACGATCCCGGCCGCCAGCAGGTCGGCGGAGCGCACCCCTTGCCGGTCGGCCACCTCGAAGGCGCGCTCGGTGGTCCGGTGGAGAATCGCCGACGCGCCCTCGGGCGGCAACGGGGACAGCCAGGCGTGCCGGGCCGCGAGCACCCGGTCCGCGGGCAGCAGCGCGAGCGCCGCGCCGCCCGCGCCCTGGCCGAGCAGCAGGCACAGCGTCGGGGCGGACAGCGTGACGAGATCGGCGAGGCTGCGCGCGATCTCCCCGGCCAGGCCGCCCTCCTCGGCCTCCTGCGAGAGGGCGGCCCCCGCGGTGTCGATCACGGTGAGCAGCGGCAGGTTCAGCTCCGCGGCGATCCGCATCCCGCGCCGCGCGGTCCGCAGCCCGGCGGGCCCGAGCGCCTGCCCGGCGGCGGTCCCGACGGCGTCGGAGTCCGGGGCGTCGGAGTCCGGGGCCGCGGCCGGGCGGCTGCCGCCCCGGTCGTGGCCGAGCACTACGCACGGCGTGCCGCCGACCCGCGCCAGGGCGAGCAGCATGCCGGGGTCGTGCTCACCCGCGCCCGTACCGCTCAGGGGCGTGATCTCCTGTCCGGCCGCCCGCAACAGGGCGCGTACGCCGGGGCGCTCGGGACGACGCGAGCGCCGGATCGAATCGGCGGTGGCCGCCGCGCCGGTGCGCCCCGCGCGCGGGGGCCCGGAACCCGCCGCGACTCCTGACGTGTCAGCCGCCCCGGCCGCGTCAGCCCCGTCCCCCGCATCCCCGCACAGGACCGCGAGCGCACCCGCGACCGCCCCCGGCAGTTCAGCGGCCGGAAGGACCGCGTCGACCAGCCCGTGCGCGAGCAGGTTCTCCGCGAGCTGGACGCCGGCCGGGAACTCCTCCCCGTACAGCGCTTCATGGACCCGTGGGCCGAGGAAGCCGATGAGTGCGCCCGGTTCGGCGGCCGTGACGTGGCCGAGGGAGCCCCAGGAGGCGAGGACGCCGCCGGTGGTGGGGTGGCGCAAATAGACGAGGTAGGGCAGCCCGGCGGCCTTGTGATCCATGATGGCGGCGGTGACCTTCACCATCTGGACGAAGGCGATCGTGCCCTCCTGCATCCGGGTGCCGCCGGAGGCCGGCGCGGCGAGCAGCGGGAGGCGCTCCGCGGTCGCCCGTTCCACGGCCCGAACCAGCCGCTCGCCGGCCACGACGCCGATCGACCCGGCCAGGAAGCGGAATTCGCAGGCGACGATCGCCACCCGGCGGCCGTGGATACGGCCCTCGCCGGTGATCACGGACTCGTCGAGCCCGGTGCGCTCACGGGCCCGTGCCAGGTCGGCGAGGTAGGAGGCGTTGTCGGTGTTGTCGGTGGGATCGCCGCCGTCGGTGGGATCGTCCCAGCAGTGCCAACTGCCGCCGTCGACTGCGGATTCGATCAGTTGCAACGCGGGCGCGCGGTGGCTGGAGCTGCTGGGTCCGGTCATGGGGAACACCCTGCCACGGCGCTCTCGACCGCCGGTTCTCAGGGACTCGTGAGCGCCGCGCCGGAAACCCGATCGGACGAGGGCGGTCGGCGGCGCGGCCCCGGCGGGAGCACCGGGCGGGACACCGGCGAGGGCGGGCGGCGTACGGAGGCTACGGCTGCTCGGGCCCGCGCCCCGTGTCCTGGTCCGCGGCGTTCAGGCGGAGGCGGCCCTCCAGGACATCGCGGGCAGTCCGCAGGATGGGCAGGCCGTGGCTGAAGGCGTGGGCGCGCAGCCGGGCCAGCGCCTGGGCGGCGGGGATCTCCAGCTGGGAGGCGATCATGCCGGTGGCCTGGTGGACCTCGGCGAAGTTCAGGCCGTCGTCGAAGAGCACGGACGCGGGGGTGCCCGGTTTGCCGGCCACCCCGGTGACGACGGCGGTGAGCATCCGGGTGAGGCTCAGGGCGTCGGCGAGCTGCGCCGCGTTCATCGGGCCGGGGGTGGTGCGGTAGCCGGAGACGACGCCGAGCACGATGACCCCGATGCGCAGCGGGAAGGCGAAGGCGGCCTGCACGCCCAGCTTGATGAGGTCGCCCGGCAGGCCGGGCCACCGGTCCGGGCCCAGAGCGGTGAGATCGGGGACGAGGACGAGGGCGCCGTCGCGGGCCGCGTCCAGGGTGGGGCCCTGGCCCTGGGTGAGCTGGAGGTCCTCGACGGCCTCGGTGTGCGGGCCGTGCGACTGCATGAGTTCGGCGGGCCGGCCCTCGGGGGAGATCAGGAAGGCCAGACCGTCCAGGCCGAGGGCTTTGGCGCAGTCGGGCAGCGGCAGCGGCGGCAGGCCCCGGCCGTGGTGTGTCTGCAGGGCGCTGAGGTATGCGGCCAATTCACGCTGCAACACCGGCTCCACCCTTCCAAAGTCCTGCCGCTCGGCCACGGCGCATCACCGGTCGGTGCTGGTCAGGCCCGTGTCGGGCCGAGGAGCGTGGGGTCGGCGGTGCCGTCCATGACCTGCTGGGCGAGGTCGGTGAGGCCCAGCTGGTGGCGCTCGGCGTGCCGGCGCAGCAGGGCGAACGCCTCTTCGGCGCCGGTCCGGTGGCGGTGGGCGAGGAAACCGTTGGCCTGCTCGATGATGATGCGGCTGTCCAGCGCGTGCTGCAGCTGCACGGTCACGCTCATCGAGGCGTGCACCGCGCGCTGTTGCAGGATGCCGATGGCGGCGGTGTCCGCCATCGCCTGGGCCAGGCTCACCTGGCCGGCCTCCAGCGGTCCCGGACGGTCGCGGAAGAGGTTGAGGGCGCCGATGACCTGGCCGTGCATCCGCAGCGGGGCCGCCACCACCGAGACATGGCCCAGCTCAAGGGCGCGCGGCGCGAAGCGCGGCCAGCGGGCGCGGGCCTCGTCGGTGTCCAGCGGCACCTCGGAGAGCGGGGCGCCGCTGTGGTAACAGTCGTGGCAGGGGCCTTCGTCCCACTCGACGCCGGCCAACTCCAGCTTGCGGGTGCGCTCGTCGGAGGCGGCCGCCTCCACGACCGGGCCGCTCGGCGTGCCCAGCAGCACTCCGGCCGCCGCCACGTCCAGCAGGTCCACGCAGTGCTCGGTGAGCGAGTGCAGGAAGCCGATGACGTCGAAGTCCCGCACGAGTGTGTCGGCGAGGTCGACGAAGGCCGCGGCCAGCCGCTCCTCACGAGTCAGCTCCGGCATCACCGATCACCCCCGCGTCGCCTGGGGCGGTTTGCTGCGACAGACATCCGGAACCTCCAGCAGTGTGGCTATCTACCGGCCGCGGAGGGCCGGGGAATGTCCGTAGGCGGCTGTCCCTGATCCCTTCGCAGGGACCGCCGAATGCCGACGAAGACTTGAGCTCACGCCGAGGAGGGCATCCTTGGATTCTCCTTCCACGCTACACCGCGCCACCATGCGTGTGACCTGCTTCGTCCTCGCGCTCACGCCGAGTCTCCGCGGCGCCCGCCCCGTCCGGTCCTGCCGCTCGCGCACCGCCGAGGCCGGGGTTCGGCCCTCGGCGGCCGGTGACCGGGCGGGCCACCGCGCGGGCGCGTCAGCCGATCTGCCGGCGGACCAGCTCGTGGAACAGGCCGCCGGTGTCGGCGAGCAGTTCGGCGGGCGGGCCCTGCTGGAGGACCCGGCCCTCGGCCATCACGATCACCCGGTCGGCGTCCATGACCGTGGACAGCCGGTGCGCGATCACGACGCGGGTGGCTCGCAGCTTCCGGGTGCTCTCGGTGACCACGCGCTGGGTCTCGTTGTCCAGCGCGCTGGTCGCCTCGTCGAAGAAGAGCACGCGGGGGCGGCGGATCAGGGCCTGGGCGATCATCAGACGTTGCCGCTGCCCGCCGGAAACGGTGCCGCCGCCGTCGGAGAGCACGGTGTGCATGCCCATCGGCATGCCCCTGATGTCCTCGGCCAGTCCGGCCATCTCCGCAGCGTCCCACGCCTCTTCCAGCGAGAACATCTCGGCGCCGCAGATGCAGTCCAGGATCGAGCCGGTGAACGGCTGTGAGTTCTGCAGCACGACTCCGCACTGACGGCGGACAGCGGCCTGGTCGAGGGCCGCGAGGTCCTGGCCGTCGTAGGCGACGTCGCCCGAGGTGGGCGTGTCGAAGCCGATGAGCATCCGGAGCAGCGTCGATTTGCCGCAGCCGCTGGCCCCGACGATCGCCACGAACTCGCCGGGCCGCACCTGGAACGACACGTCGTCGAGCACCAGCGGCCCGTCCTCGGCGTACCGGAAGGACAGCCCCCTGGCCTCGATCCCGCCGGCCAGCGTGCCCGGCTGGGTGCTCCCGCCGCGTACCTCGGGGACTTCGTCGAGCACCGGCTTGATCTGTTCGAGCATCGGCAGCACGGCGGCGGCCGAGATGAGCGCGCCGGTCAGCTGTGTCACCGAGCTCAGCATCATCGTCACCGCGGTGTTGAAGGTGAGGAAGCCGCTCGCCGACAGGCTCCCGCGAGCCGGTCCTGCGAGCAGCATGAACATGATGAGCGTGCAGAGCGGCAGATAGACCGCGTTGCAGACCGCGATCAGGTTCTTCATCCGGCCCACCCGCTGTTGCAGCTCACGGCTGCGCGCGAACTGGCGGGCCCAGGCCGCGTAGGCGAAGCTCTCCGCCGCCGCGACGCGCAGCTTGGGCAGTCCGCGCAGCGTCTGGAAGGCCTGGTTGTTGAGCTTGTTGTTGAGCTGGATCAACTGGCGCTGCCAGCGCAGCTGCCACAGCCCCATGCCGAGGAACAGCGAGGCGATGACGACCAGCATGCCGACCGCCGTCAGCGCCAGCGGGACGCTGAAGTACAGCAGCAGGGCGAGGTTCACCGTGCCGATCGTGCCCGCGGTCACGGCCACCGAGCTGATGCCGGACAGCACCCGGCGGATGGCGCTGACGCCCATCGCCGCGCTGGCCAGCTCCCCGGTGGAGCGCTCGGCGAAGAATTTCGTCGGCAGGCGCAGCAGCCGGTCCCAGACGGCCGGTTGCAGCGTGCCTTCGATGCGCCCTTCCATCCGCAGGATGGAGACATTTTGCAGCAGCATGAAGGAGGCGGAGACGATGGTGGTGACCACGATCGCCATCGAGATCTGGACGATGAGACCGGTCTCGGCGTTCGGTACATGGACGCCGAGCACCTGTCCGGTGGCGATCGGCACCAGCGCGCCGAGACCGACCGCGACCAGCCCGCCCAGCACCAGATTGCGCAGATCGGGCCGGGTGCCGCGCAGGCTGAAGCGGAGCAGCCGCCAGGCGGCCATCGGCTGGTCCGGCAGCGGCCGGTAGAACATCACGGCGCGCGGTTCAAACGCGTCCGCGCTCGCCCTGCCGATGCGCGACCGTTCGCCGGTGGCGGGTTCCACCGCCTCGTACCGGCCGCGCCGCCACAGCAGCGCGACCGGGTCGCCGGTGCCGGCCCGGTGGCCCACCAGGGGGCCGGAGTTCTCGCGCCACCAGCGCCCGTCGAGTTTCACCACGCGGGTACGGAAGCGCGAGCTGAGCGCGACGCGCTCGACCGGGTTCATCCGGTCGTTCAGCGCGCCGCCCTCGGTGGGCGCGGTCACCTCGATCCCGGCCACCTCGGCGACCCGGCGGCAGGCGGCGAGGGTGGCGTCCTCGGTCGCGCGGCCCCGG
>NZ_JAYMZR010000143.1:0-12651 GCF_035828615.1 Streptomyces sp. H27-D2
GCCTCGCGGAGCTGACCGCGCGGGCGGCGGGGCTCAGTGCGCCGTCCATCCGCCGTCCATGGCGAGGGACGCGCCGGTGACGAAGGCTGCCGCCGGGGTGCACAGGTAGGCGACGGCCTCCGCGACCTCTTCCGGTTCGATGAGCCGCTTGAGCGCGGAGTCGGCGAGCATGATCTCGGCGAGTACGCGCTCCGCGGGGATGCCGTGGGCGGCGGCCTGGTCGGCGACCTGCCGTTCGACGAGCGGGGTGCGGACGTAGCCGGGGCTGACGCAGTTGGAGGTGACGCCGTGCGGCGCGCCTTCCAGGGCGGCGACTTTGGACAGCCCTTCGAGGCCGTGCTTCGCGGCCACGTACGCGGACTTGTAGGCGGAGGCCCGCAGGCCGTGCACGGACGAGATGTTCACGATGCGGCCCCAGCCCCGCTCGTACATGTGCGGCAGCGCGCCCCTGATGAGCCGGAACGGGGCCTCCAGCATGACGGTGAGGACACTCGCGAAGACCTCGGGCGGGAATTCCTCGATGGGGCGGACGAGTTGCAGGCCGGCGTTGTTCACGAGCACGTCGGCGCCGACAGCGGCCCGTTCGGCGGCCTCCAGGTCGGTGAGGTCGAAGTGCTGGGCCTCGATCGCGCCGGGCAGACCGGCCGCCCGCGCGGTCAGCTCCGCGAGGCCGTCGGCGTCCCGGTCGACGGCCCGTACCTCGGCCCCGGCCGCGGCCAGCCGCAGCGCGCACGCGCGGCCGATGCCGCCCGCCGCGCCGGTGACGAGGGCGGTACGGCCGCCGAGGTCGAGACAGACGTCGGGCGAGACGGTGTACGGGGCGGGACGGCTCTCCCGGTGCGGCAGGGTCATGACCGCAGGCTAGGCAGCCGCCGCACCGCCACCGATGTGCTCCGGCCCCACAAAGCGGCGGCGGGTAGTGGCCTCACACGCCATGTCGGGTCAGTTGGCCACCGGGATCTCCGTGGGGCTGAACCACGTCGGTTCGTCCGTGAGCCCGAGCTTGATCCGCATCAGCGCGAAGTCCTCCAGCGCCGGCAGCCCGTCCAGCGGGAACCAGCCGACTTCGAGCGACTCGTCGTCGTTGACCCGCGCCTCGTCCCCGCCCACCGCACGGCAGCGGAACGTGATGTCCATGAACTGGCAGTGGTCGCCGTTCGGGTACTGGACGGGGTCCAGCGCCTGCACCAGCAGCACCCGCTCGGGCACGCAGCGCACCGCGGTCTCCTCGAACACCTCGCGCACGGCCGCCGCCGCCGGCTGCTCCCCCGGGTCCGGGATGCCGCCGATGATCGACCACCGGCCGTTGTCGGCGCGCCGCCCGAGCAGCACCTGCCCGTCGTCGTCGAAGACGATGGCGCTCACTCCGGGCAGGAAGAGCAATTGTTGTCCGGCGCTCGCGCGGATCTCACGGATGAATTCGGGTGTCGACATACATCGAGCCTAGAGGTTGTCCGGGGTGGTCCCGGCGCGTCCGTGGGCACGGGAGCCGCAGGGGGCGTTCCGCGGGTCCTGGGAGCGTTCCCCGGGTGCGTCGGCCCAGGTGGGGCCGGAGAAGGCCGCCGGGTCGGGCTGCGGGACGAGCGGGTGCGGACGAGCGCTACGCCTTGTCCGCGCGTCCGGGCTGCGGCAGCAGCCGGTCGCGGATCACCCGCACCGCCGCCTCCGCGTCGTCCACGGTCACGGTGAAGCTGCGCCCGTCGCCGAGCCGCAGGACCAGCGCCTCGCCGCGTCGCACGACGACCGCGGTGCCCTTCTCGGGCCGCCAGCGGTAGCCCCAGCCGCCCCACTGCCGGGGGGTGACACGCGGCGCGAAATCCGCGCCGACCACGTGGGCGAGCAGAATGCGGCGGCGCGGCAGCCCGATGTGCCCGCAGCGCACTTCGAGGGCCTCGTGATCGACCCGTACGGCCACGTGGACGAAGGCGAGCGTGCCGTAGAGCATCAGCAGGCCGGCGGCGATGCAGCCGATCATCGACATGATGAGCGGCGCCACACCGCCCGCGCTCTCGGGCTCGAAGCCGAGCTCGATGCCCAGCGCCAGGCAGGCCGCCCCCGCGCAGGCGAGCAGCCACTGCGCACGGTTGGTGGCCCGCCCGGTCCAGACTTCGGGGGCGGTGGGTGATTCGGGGCTGCCGGGGGCTGCTGCCCCGTCGCGGGGGTGGTCCCTCATGGGTGGCAGCCTACGCGCCTTCCCCCGCCTCGGCAGGATCCGCGGACGTCGCTATCCGCGAGCGGGCGCGGCGGCGGCGAGCAGACGCCCCTCCGCGTAGCCGAGCGCCGCCGCGGGCAACTGCTCCGCGCGACCGCCGAGGATCACGGCGAGACCGCCGGTCGGCTCGGCGTCGGGCGCGGGCTGCGCACCGATCCGGCGCAGCGCCTGCGCGGCGACCGCGCCGGCCGATCCGTACATGGCGACGGCGGGGGCGTGCGCCGGTTGTACGGAGGCGCGGATACGCTCCGCGACGAGTTCGTAATGGGTGCAGCCAAGGACGACGGTCCTTACATCCCCGGGTGTGAGGGCCGCAGCGGCGGTGATCGCGGCGGTGATGGCCTCCTCGTCCGCGCGCTGCACGGCGTCGGCCAGGCCGGGGCAGGGCACCTCGGTGACGGCGACGTCCGCCGCGAAGTCGCGGATCAGACCACGCTGGTACGGACTGCCGGTGGTGGCCGGCGTGGCCCAGATCGCGACCGGCCCGCCGCCCGCTGCGGCGGGCTTGATCGCCGGTACGGTCCCGATGACCGGCAGCCCCGGCTCCAGCGCGGCACGCAGCGCGGGCAGCGCGTGCACGGAGGCGGTGTTGCAAGCGACGATCAGCGCGTCGGGGTGGTGCGCGGCCGCGGCGAGCGCGCAGTCGAGGGCGTGCGCCGTGACGTACTCGGAAGTGCGCGGCCCCCACGGCATCCCCTCCGGATCGGAGGAAAGCACAAGATCTGCGTCGGGCCGCAGCGCGCGCACGGCGGCGGCTGCAGCCAGCAGGCCGATTCCGGAGTCCATCAGCGCGATCTTCACCCGGTCACTGTACTGGGGCAGGTGCCGCAGCCGGTCGGCAGCCCCGGACGGCGGGCCCTGTCGACTGCGCACCCCAGGCGCGACCCGTCCGGCTGCGAGCCCCGGGCGAACCGCGTTGCCGGTCCGGCTACGGGCCCGGCGCGTACGGGTCCGGCTGCGGGCTTCAGACGAACCGCGCGCCCCCTCAGGCCGGCCCCAGGCAGGCGGCAGGCAGGCGGCAGGCAGGCGGCAGGAGCCTCTGCGGGCCGCCCGAGCCCCTGCGGGCCGCCCGAGCCCGTACCGACGCCCCACCCGTCACAGCAACCCCCCGCGCGGTGCAGCGAGCCGGCGCGCTCCCCCAGTGTCGCTCCGGACAGGGCCCACCTCGCCGGGAAAGCCTCGTGAAGAGCACTCCATGCGGGAGACTTCGCAAGTGAGCGTGCTGACGTGGGTGTCCGCCGGGTCGCTGCTGGCCTGGGTATGGCTGTTGCTGGGGCAGGGTTTCTTCTGGCGGACGGACGTCCGGCTGCCGGAGCGGCGGGATCCGGAGCGCTGGCCGTCGGTAGCCGTCGTCGTGCCGGCGCGGGACGAGGCCGAGATGCTGCCGGTGAGCCTGCTGTCGCTGCTCGCGCAGGACTATCCGGGCCGGGCCGAGATCTTTCTGATCGACGACGGCAGCAGCGACGGCACCGGCGCGCTGGCCCGCGCACTGGCGGCGGCGGACGAGGCCTGCGGGCTGCCGCTGACCGTGGACTCCCCCGGCGACCCGGAGCCGGGCTGGACCGGGAAGCTCTGGGCCCTGCGGCACGGCATCGCGCTCGCGCGAGCCCGTACGGACCTGGACGCCGAGTATCTGCTGCTGACGGACGCGGACATCGCACACGAACCGGACAGCCTGCGCGAGTTGGTGAGCGCCGCGCGCTCCGCCGATCTCGATCTGGTGTCCCAGATGGCGCGGCTGCGGGTGGCCTCCGGCTGGGAGCGGTTGATCGTCCCGGCGTTCGTCTATTTCTTCGCCCAGCTCTACCCGTTCCGCTGGGTCAACCGGCCCGGCTCGCGGACCGCCGCAGCCGCCGGCGGCTGCGTGCTGCTGCGCCGCGCGGCGGCCGAGCGGGCGGGGATTCCGGAGAGCATCCGGCACGCGGTGATCGACGATGTGACGCTCGCGCGGGCGGTGCAGCGCAGCGGTGGACGGATCTGGCTGGGGCTGGCCGAGCGGGTGGACAGCGTCCGTCCGTACCCGGGGCTCGGTGAGCTGTGGCGGATGGTGTCGCGCAGCGCGTACGCGCAATTGCGGCACAATCCGCTGCTGCTCGCGGGAACGGTCGGGGGGCTCGCGGTGGTGTACCTCGCGCCCCCCGTCGCACTCCTCGCGGGGATGCTGACCGGCGATCCGCTGCCGGCGGTGACGGGTGGCGCGGCCTGGGCCCTGATGGCCGGTACGTACGTACCGATGCTGCGCTACTACCGGCAGGCCCTGTGGCTCGCGCCGCTGCTGCCCTTCACGGCCGTCCTGTATCTGCTGATGACGGTTGATTCCGCCGTGCGGCACTACCGGGGGCGCGGTGCGGCGTGGAAGGGGCGGACGTACGCCCGCCCCTCCACCCCGCGGTGACGGTCCGGCCGCGGTCACCGCCGGTGACCGCGGGATCGCGACGGCTACTTGCGGCCCGGGGTCCAGTTCATGCCCCAGCTGTAGGCGTAGTCGGCGGTGCGCTGCGGGCTGACGCCGCGCTCCGGCACCAGGTAGCGGGCTTCGCGCTGGACGACCAGGTCTCCGTTGTCGTTGGTGATGAGCGCGAGCGCGCAGACCGTGGACGGCACGTTGCACTCGTCGAGCGAGAAGTCGATGGGCGCGCCGTGCTGCGGCTGGAGCGTGACCGTGGCGTTGAGGTTGGCGAAGCTGCGGGCGCCCTCGTAGATGGTGACGAAGATGAGGATGCGCCGGAACTCGTCCTTGTGGTCCAGGTTGACGGTGAGGTTCTCACCCGTGTCCACGGCGCCGGTGCGGTCGTCGCCGTCGAGATGGATGTAGGGCGGCTGGTGCAGCGAGCCGAAGGCGTTGCCCAGAGCCTGGATCACACCCTTGCGCCCGTCGGTCAGCTCGTAGAACGCGCAGAGGTCGAGGTCCAGATCCGAGTGGTTGGCCATCGCCTTGCCCAGCTTCTGGCCCCAGCTGCGGAACTGCTTGTGCACCTGCCAGTTGAGATTGACCCGCATCGAACCGGAGGTGCCGCCCTGTTTGGTGAGCGAGACCGAGGGCGCCTCCTTGGTCAGCGTGACCTTGGTGAGGCGAACGGGCGCGGCGGGCGGCGCGGCGGGAGCGGCCGGCGCGGCCGGCATCGCGGGAGCGGCCGGCATCGCAGGCGCTACGGGCGCGGCGGCCGGAACGGGCGCCTGGACCGGCGCGGGAGCGGCCGCCTGGACCGGGGCCGGTTCGTCGACGCTGATCCCGTAATCGGAGGCCAGGCCGCTGAGTCCGCTGCTGTAGCCCTGGCCGACGGCGCGGAACTTCCACCCGCCCTGCCGGCGGTAGAGCTCACCGAGCACGAAGGCGGTCTCGACGGAGGCGTCCTCGCTGTCGAAGCGCGCGAGTTCGGCGCCGTTCGACGCGTCGAGCACCCGGATGCAGAGACCGGGCACCTGGCCGAAGGTGCCGCCGTCCGCGGAGGCCGCGAGCACGATGGTCTCGATGACGGGCTCGACCCGGGCGAGGTCGGCGGAGAGCGCGTCGGTCACCGGACCGGACGCGCCGCCGGCCGGCTGCTTGCCCTCGTAGCGAACCGCGCCGGAGGAGTGCTCCGCCTGGTTGTAGAAGACGAAGTCCGCGTCGGAGCGGACCTTGCCGGACACCAGCAGCAGCGCGGAGGCGTCCACGTCCGGGACACCCGGGCCGGTGCGCCAACCCAATTCGACCCGCACCGCCGTCGCCGACACCTGAACATTGGTGCCCTTGCGCATCGACATGCTCTCCCCCTCGTCCATTCCAGCGTTCACTGCACAACCTAATCCAAGACCCCTGAAGAGCCGCTCTTTACACGATCCCTACGCATCTTGACGACCGATTTTCCCAGATTCGCTCACATTGGGGGTCCACAGTCACTCAGAGCACCCGAAACAACCCTCTTATCGGTCTCCCCAACCGGCACATCGTGGGCTTAACTTATGGGGTATGAGCTACCCCCGCAGCACCTACGGCGGCGGCTACTACGCTGCGCCGTCCTTCCCGGACACCCCGATCTACGACAGCCTGGTCGCCGAGCGGGGCACCCCACAGATCGCGCCGATCCGCGTGCCCGCCGCTTACGACACCGGCGGCTACCTGCCCGCACTGCCGTCAGCCCTCCCCGCGCTGCCGGCCGCTCCCTCATACCCCTCATACCCCTCGTACCAGCAGACCCCGCCGCACGGCTACCCCGCCATGCAGCAACAGCAGCAGGGCGGACCGTTGCAGCACGCCCCGCTGCAGCACGCTCCCGCGCCGTACATCCCGCAGCAGGCCGGCGGCTCGCGCGGCTACAACTACCCGAACCAGCAGGCGCAGCCGCAGCAGCCGCGCCGGCAGGCTCCGGGAACCGGCTACGAGGCGATGCGTCCGGCGGCCCCGCAGCCGCCCACCCCGTACGACGACCCCTACGGGCGGCAGTACCCGCCCCGCGGCTACTGATCCGGCCGATCGATCAGTTGTCCTAGGTGACTGGCAAGATGGCTCCATGGCGAAACCAGTACTCAGCGCGCTCCACGTCTATCCGGTGAAGTCTGCTGCGGGGGCAGACCACGGCGAGGCGACCGTGGAGCCGTGGGGTCTCGCCGGGGACCGTCGGTGGATGCTGGTCGACCGGGACGGCAGGTTCATCAGCCAACGTCAGTACCCGAAGCTGGCCCTGGCCAGGGCTCTGACGCTGCCGGACGGAGGGATCCGGCTCACCGCGCGAGGCCGCGCCGAGCTGACGGTCGCCGTGCCCGAGCCCGCGTCCGCCGGGCTCACGACCGTCGAGGTGTGGCGGGACAAGATCGAGGCGGTGCCCGCGGGGGCCGCTGCGGGGCGGTGGCTGAGCGCTCACCTGGACGCCGAGGTGTCGCTCGTCCATCTGCACGACCCTGCGCACAGCAGACCGCTGGACCCGGCCCGCGCACTGCCGGGCGAGACCGTGAGCCTCGCCGACGGCTTCCCGCTGCTGCTGACCACCACCTCCTCCCTGGACGCCCTCAACTCCCTGATAGCCCAGGGTGACCACGCGGACGAGGGCCCGCTGCCGATGAACCGCTTCCGGCCCAACGTCGTCATCAACGGCAGCGCGCCCTGGGCCGAGGACGACTGGAAGCGCGTCCGGATCGGCGAGGTGAGCTTCCGGGTGGCCAAGCCCTGCGGCCGCTGCGTGATCACCACGACCGATCAGCGGACCGCCGAGCGCGGCAAGGAACCGCTGCGCACCCTGGCCCGGCACCGCCGCATCGGCGACCAGCTCGTCTTCGGCCACAACCTGGTCCCCGAGAACCGTGGCACGCTGCGCGTCGGCGACCCGCTGGAGGTCATCGGCTAGCGGACCGGGGCAGAGGGTGCGGGAGCTGGACGGCAGGGCGGTCGCCGCGGGCCTTGCCGCCCGCGGCGCGGTCCCCGGGGAGGCACTCGCGGATTCGGGAAGCGGACGACCGTGCGATCAGGTGTCAGCGTGCGAGGGCGAGCGGACTCCCGGCGAGGTGATTTCGCTCTCGGTTCCGTCATCTGCCGCATGTGCCGCACCAAATGAGGTACTTACGAAGGGGGAAGGGGTGCGGTGGCATGCGAGCGATAGTGGGCCTCTGGCGGTGGCGCCGCAATCCGTTGCGCCGTTCGACCGACCGTATCGAGACCTGGGCGGCGTTCCTGGCCGCCCTGCTGATCGTGCTGGGCGCTCCGGCCGTCGGCTGGGCGGCGGGCGGCTCCGCGCACGGCGCGCTGCTGCGGACGGTCGGCGAGCAGCAGCACGACCGCGCGCTGGTCCGCGTGACGGTGGTCCGCAAGGTCGCTCATCCCCCGGTCGACCCCGACCCGGAGACCTCTTCGGCCCGCGACGCGCACCGCCGGGTGTTCGCGACCTGGACCGCGCCGGACGGCAGCAGGCACGCCGGGCGGATCAGCGCTCCGCGCGCCATCTCCCCGGGCCAGGGTTTCCGGATATGGACGGACAACTCCGGGCGGATAACCAACCGGCCGATGGACGGCAGCACTGCGGCCTCGCACGCCGCGCTGGCCGGGGTCGCCGCCGCGGCCGCCGCCGCGGGCCTGGTGGAGGGGGCGCGCCGGCTCGTCGTATGGCAGCTCATGCAACGGCGGTACGCCCGTTGGGACCAGGAGTGGGACCGAGCCGGTCAGGACTGGGGCCGGGCCGGCGCGGGCAGCTGACCGGTCAACTCCCCAGCCCCACGCACGCTACCGTGGAGCGGCGGTACAACAGCCGTAGCCGGTCGGCACACGCACGAGGTGGGGGCACAGCAGCAGCATGGCACCACAGGGTTCGGTCCAGGTGACGCACACCGGCACATCACGGTGGCGACGGCGCACCGGCGAGTACGCCTCCCTCGCCGCGGCGCTGGAGGCGGCGGGCGACGGCGACGTCCTGTCCATCGCCCCCGGCACCTACCGGGAGAACCTCGTACTGCAGCGGGCCGTGACCCTGCGCGGCTCGGAAGGGGCGCTGGGCTCCGTCCGGATCGCCCCGCCGGACGGCGTCGCGCTGACCATCCGTGCCTCCGCGACCGTCCAGGACCTGCATCTGGAGGGCCAGGACTCCGCCTCGCCCGCACTGCTCATCGAGGACTGCGCACCGGAGTTGGCCGATCTGCGGATCGCCACCCGCTCGGCCGTCGGCATCGAAGTACGGGCCGGCGCCCGCCCGACCGCGCGCCGCTGCACCGTCGACAACCCGGCCGGGATCGGCATCAGCGTGCTGGACGGCGCGGGCGGCGTGTTCGAGGACTGCGAAGTGGTCTGCGCGGGCCAGTCCGGCGTCTCGGTGCAGGGCGGCGCCCACCCGCGGCTGGAGCGCTGCCGCATCCACCACACCTCCGGCGCCGGTCTGTCGCTGAGCGGCGAGAACAGCGCGCTGGAGGCCGTCGGCTGCGAGATCTACGAGATCAAGGGCACGGGCGTGCAGGTCACCACCCGCGCCACCGGGCACCTCACCGACTGCACAGTGCACCGCACCTCGGCCGACGGCGTCACGCTCGACACCGACGCCGTGCTCACCCTCTCCGACTGCGACATCCACGACATCCCGGAGAACGCGATCGACCTGCGCGCTCGCTCGGTGCTCACACTCACCCGCAGCAAGGTCCGCCGGTTCGGCCGCAACGGCCTGTCGGTCTGGGACCCGGGCACCCGTGTGGACGCCAACCAGTGCGAGATCCACGACAGCACGGGCGACTATCCCGCGGTGTGGGTCAGCGACGGCGCCACCGCCGTCCTGGACGCCTGCCGGGTGCACGACGTACCCGACGCGATCTTCGTCCTGGACCGCGGCTCCCGCGCCGACGTCGTCGACAGCGACCTCGCCCAGGTCCGCAACACGGTGGTGTCGGTGAGCGACGGCGCGACCGTGCAGATCGACGACTGCCGCATCCGCGAGGCGGCCACCGGCGCCTGGTTCCGGGACCACGGCAGCGGCGGCACGCTCTCGAACTGCACCATCGACGGCGTCGCGACCGGCGTCATCGTCACCAAGGGCGCGGACCCCAGCATCGAGCGCTGCACGGTCAGTTCGCCGGTCGAGGCCGGTTTCTACGTCTCCGCCGAGGGCCGCGGCACCTTCCACGGCTGCCGGGTGACCGGGAGCAGCGGCTACGGCTTCCACATCATCGACGGCTGCCGCACCTCGCTGACCCGCTGCCGCACCGAGCGCTGCGCCCGGGGCGGTTACGAGTTCGCCGAGCCCGGCCCGGTCCGCGAGGAGTGCACGAGCGACGAGAGCTCGGCCGCCGAGCCGGCCGCGGCTGTGCTCACCGCGGAGCGGGCCGTGCAGACCGCCGGGCTGCTCGGCGGCGTGCCGCAGCAGGCCGCCCCCGAAGCGGCCCCGCCCGCGGTCGCCGAGCCGGGCCGGCCCTCCGACGAGGTGCTGGGTGAACTCGACACCCTGGTCGGGCTGGAGAGCGTCAAACGCGAAGTGCGCGCCCTCACCGACATGATCGAAGTGGGCCGCCGCCGGCAGCTGGCCGGGCTCAAGGCCGCCTCCGCGCGCCGGCATCTGGTCTTCACCGGCTCCCCCGGCACCGGCAAGACGACCGTCGCCCGGCTCTACGGCGAGATCCTCGCCTCACTCGGCGTGCTCCAGAGCGGCCACCTCGTCGAGGTGTCGCGGGTGGACCTGGTCGGCGAGCACATCGGCTCGACGGCGATCCGCACCCAGGAGGCGTTCGACAAGGCGCGCGGCGGCGTGCTGTTCATCGACGAGGCGTACGCGCTGTCCCCCGAGGACTCCGGGCGCGACTTCGGCCGCGAGGCCATCGACACGCTGGTGAAACTGATGGAGGACCACCGGGAGGCGGTGGTGGTGATCGTCGCGGGCTACACCGAGGAGATGCGGCGCTTCCTGTCCGTGAACCCGGGCGTCGCCTCCCGGTTCTCCCGCACCATCGTCTTCGGCGACTACGCCCCCGAAGAGCTGCTGCGCATCGTCGAGCAGCAGGCACAGGAGCACGAGTACCGGATCGGCGAGGGCGCGGCCGAGGCGCTGACGAAGTACTTCACGATGATCCCGAAGGGCCCCGGGTTCGGCAATGGCCGGACCGCCCGGCAGACCTTCGAGGCGATGGTCGAGCGGCACGCCGGCCGGGTCGCCCAGCACGCCGACCCGAGCACCGACGACCTCACCCTGCTCTACCCGGAAGACCTCCCCGAGCTGCTCTGATCCGTCGCTCCGCGCTCCTGCGGTGGGACGCCGGCACTCTGTTCGGGCGGCTTCCCGGACGGCGGGCCGGAGGGGCGCGCGGACTTCCGCTCGGGCGGCGGCCCAGCCGTTCGCGGCTCCTCTTCCGCTCCTTCCACGGGCGCTACGGGTTCTTCCGCTACGGGCTCCGGCCCGGCGGCCGGTACGGGCCCCAGGCGGGCGAGCAGCCCGGCCCGCTCCTCGGCGAACGCCGGGTCCGCCTGGTAGTCCGAGTGCCCCAGGATCGGCGCGGGCAGTGGGTGTTCGCGGGTGCGGCCGTAGGCGAGCGGGTCCAGCAGCGACGGCCGGTCGACCTCGGGCCCCGCCTCGTCCGCCAACCGGATGCGGCCCCCGATCGGGTCGGTGCGACGCCACAGGTTCCGCCAGCAGTGCAGCTCACCGTGCAGGGCGCGCAGCGGTGTCGGCCCGAAGTACGCCGGGAACCAGCGCCCGTAGAGCCGCTCCAGCGGTGAGCCGTAGGTGAGCAGCGCGACGCGCTGCCGGGTGCGCCGGTCGAGCTGCCAGACGGCCGCGGCGGCCAGCACACTGCCCTGCGAGTGGCCGGAGATGACGAGCCGGCCGCCGGTGCGCTGCGTCCAGGTGCTCATCCGCCAGGTGAGGTCGGGGACGGCGCGCTCGGCGTAGCAGGGGGGCGCGAAGGGGTGCGCCGCGCGCGGCCAGAAGGTGCCGACGTCCCAGAGGATGCCGATGGTGCGCCGGGCGGAGGCGTCGCGGTAGGCGCGGCGGCCCCAGGTGATGAAGAGCAGGAACCCCAGCCCGATCATCCAGGAGCCGAGCGCCTGCGCGGTCTGCGCCGCGGCCTCCACCGGTCCTGGACTGTGCTCGGCGGCCCGGCCCGGCACCTTCCCCGTCCACCAGGCGCCCGCGACGGCCACCCCGCCCAGCACCAGCGTGACCAGCGCGACGGTGCCGATGACCCAGCGTGCGGAGTCGGTGAGCCCGGCGCGGGCGATGGCGCCCGCGATCCGTTCGGTGCGCGCGCTGTCGGGCCGGTCGGTTCCGTACTCGCCGGGGATGGTGCGGATCAGCTGCTTACGGGTCCGCCACACCTTCCAGCCGAAGCACCCGAGCAGCGCGACGACCAGCAGCAGCAGCGCCGGGATCACCGAGGCCTGCCAGGACAGCACCACCGGCGGCCCGACGATCGGGCCGCGCTGTTCACCGGGGGTGCCGCCGCCGTCGAGCCAGTCGGCGACCCGCTGGGCGACGCCGCCGGACATCAGCCCGCCGAGGGCGCACGCGAGCATCGCGACGGCCGCTCCGCCGAGGCCGCCGAGCGGGGTCCGCTCGACGGGCGCGGCGCGGTGGAGGATCAGCGCGGTCACTCCCAGCCCGACCACCAGCAGCCCCTGGACCAGGGCGATGACGCCGAAGGTCTCGTCGCCGGGCAGCAGTCCGCGGGAGGTCCAGCCGGGCCGCGACCAGGCGGCGTGCAGCGCCGACGCGAGCAGCACCGTCAGCGCCGTGCCGGGCAGCGCGGTCACCACGAGCTTCTCGGCCCGGTCGTCGGGGGTGGCCTCGCTGCGCCCCCGGGACCAGATGACGGCCACCACCACGGCGGAGACCACCGCGAGCACGGCGACGACCACCCAGCCGAAGGCGTCCAGCCACGGGTTGCCGCCCGGCTTGCGGTCGTAGCGGCTCGCGGCGGCCGTCAGCGCCGCGCCGACGGTGAGGAACCCGGCGGCGGTGTGCGCCGCGCGCAGCCGGGCCACCAGTCTGCGGCCGGACCAG